>NZ_DATIRM010000304.1:0-6685 GCF_035469765.1 Psychrobacter sp. | reverse complement strand
TTTGTTTAGTGATATTTTGACCATTCCTGATGCGATGGGCTTGGGTCTCTATTTTGAAGCGGGTGAAGGTCCCAAGTTTAAACATCCTATTCGTCAGCAGGCTGATTTGGATAGATTGCCGGTACTTGATGTCAATGACTCTCTTGACTATGTCATGCGCGCAGTTACTAGTATTCGTACCGCGCTTAATGGGCAAGTGCCGTTGTTTGGCTTTTCTGGTAGCCCATGGACACTTGCCACTTATATGATTGAAGGCGGTAGCTCAAAAGATTACCGTTATACCAAAGGCTTTTTGTATAGTAATCCTGAGTTTTTACATCAATTGTTAGACAAACTGGCAACGTCTGTGATTGATTATCTTGATGCCCAAGTGGTTGCTGGTGCGCAGATATTACAGATCTTTGATAGTTGGGGCGGCGCGTTAGGCCATCGTCAATTTATTGATTTCTCACATGCTTATAATAAGCGCATTGTCGCTGAGTTAAAGGTACGCCATCCTGAAGTGCCTGTAGTATTGTTTACTAAAGGCGGCGGCTTGTGGCTTGATATTCAAGCAGATAGTGAAGCGGATGCGCTAGGATTAGATTGGACGATGCCTATTGATCGTGCCCGTCAAGTATTAACCGAAAGTCAGCGTCAGTTAACCAAACAACATAAAAAGCTACAAAGTAGCAAAGCCATTCAGGGTAATTTAGATCCCGCGACTTTATACGGTTCGCCTGCAACCATCCGTGCTGAAGTCAATGCCATGCTAGATAGCGCTTATGCCAATGGCGAAAAGACTGGCTACGTGGCAAACTTAGGTCATGGTATTACCCAGTGGGTCAATCCTGATAATGCCAAAGTATTTATCGATGCGGTACATGACTATAGAATTTAGAAAGCACTTCAAAAAGTAACACGAAAAATAAAAAAGGGATATCTTATGATTTCAGCAGCGATTGTTGGTGGCACAGGCTATACGGGTATTGAGCTGATACGTTTATTGTCTGCCCATCCTGAAGTGTCTATTGATTTGCTAACCTCGCGTAGTGAGGCGGGCACTCGTGCTGATGAGATATTCCCAAGTTTACGTGGTATATCAGATATTGTATTTAGCGACTTAGGGGATAAGACGCTTGAGGCATTACAACAGTGCGATGTGGTATTTTTTGCTACACCGCATGGCGTTGCAATGAAGCAAGCAGAAGCGCTTACTCAAGCTGGGGTAAAAGTAATTGATTTAGCTGCTGATTTTCGTTTGCAGTCATTGAGTGACTTTGAACACTGGTACCAACAGTCGCATACTTGTCCTGAGTTATTAAAAACCGCTGTTTATGGCTTACCTGAAGTCAATCGCGACAAAATAGCTAATGCTTTGGTCGTTGGAAACCCTGGTTGCTATCCAACCACGGCTATCTTGGGCCTAAAACCAATTATAGATTTGCAGAACCAACAATCAGTGGCGTTGGTTGAATCACGTATTGTTATTGATGCCAAATCTGGTGTTTCTGGTGCCGGTCGTCAAGCAAGTCTCGCACTTAACTATGCTGAAAGCACAGACAATTTTAAGGCATATAGTGTAGAAGGTCATCGCCATTTGCCAGAGATTGAGCAGGGTGTTGCACAGTTATTAGACAGTAAATTTAGCCATCGTATCCGTTTTTTGCCTCATCTTGTGCCTATGATACGTGGTATGTTGAGCTCTATTCATATGGAGCTGACTGACGCCGGTGCTTTGATAGATTGGCAACAAGTATTTGAAGAAAGCTATGCGTCCGAGCAGTTTATTGACGTGATGCCAAAAGGGGTGTATCCAGATACTCGCAGTGTGCGCGCTAGCAATCGGCTACGTATTGCGGTGCATCAAGATAATGAGCGTGCCGAATTGACTGTTATTGTTGTGCAAGACAATTTGGTCAAAGGAGCAGCGGGGCAGGCGGTGCAAAACATGAATGTCATGTTTGGGTTTGATGAGTCTATTGGTTTAAACTTCGCGCCCATCGTACCTTAACGGATGTTTGGTTTTTTGCTAAATCATTGCTATTTATGATGCTAGGTATTGATTATAAATTCCGCTATAATAACTTGCCTTCCCTGTTAAGAGATACTGTCTAAATGCGTTTTAAAAGTGTACTACGCTTTTGCTCACTGCCAGCACGCCCATCGTGCCAAGAATCTGTTTCGTATGAATTGGAGCGTAGCTTACATTGTTCATCGCTATATTCTGACAATCAGCGTAGTGTTACGAAGCATTACAGCATTGCTCGCTCGCAGCAGGGCGCTTCCACATTGGTGTTAGCGTTATTTGTGATTGCGATATTAGTAACGGCAGTTGTCGCGCTAGTATTTGGTCATAAACTTGGTTATCAACGTGGCTATCATTCAATGCAAACAGAAACTAAGCAAGCGATTATTACCAGTAAAGAGTCGCTACAAGAGCTAGAAGATTTGCGTGTCAGTCATAAAATCGCCACCAATCAAGTGGCTACTGCCAAACAAGAGCTCGAAATAAGTTTGGCAAATATCAAAGAGTTACGCGAAAATCAGCAAGCTTTGACGGTCGAAAATAGACAAGTGGCGCAGCTAAATGACCTCTATGCTGAGATTGTTAGTGAAAAAGGCGGTCTGCCTTTACAGATCTTGGGAGCAAAAATTGAACCCTTACCTGAGAATGCCTTTGAGTATGGCTTTGATGTTGCGATGCTCGCAAGCGACGGTAAGGCCAAACGTTTAAAACCAACGCTGACTTTACTTGATGATGATGATTTTGTAGAAGTGCCATTAGACCCAGTCAGCTATACCATTGAAGGTGTGACGCGTATTCGTGGTCGCTTTATGATGCCAGCAGGTTTCAAACCTTTGCAGGTTAAGCTCAACCTAAATGCTGGTGGGCAGGAAATCGAGCAGTTGTATGATTGGAAGCTTGGTGCTAAGGTTGATAGCATGCCACTATCACTTTTAGATTTACCAGAAGTTGATGAAAGCCCTATTAAACCTTAATGGTCGTCAAAGCAGGTAGCCGGCTGCTTAGTGGTGCTCTGCTTGCTATTGTTAACACTCTTTTATATCTTTATTCTCTTATATTCTTATAAAGATAATTATTCATGAAACCTAGCCATTCATCTGTGTTCTAATTATGATAAAACAAACGATAGCAGCAGCAACGCCAGTCACATCGGACTGGCATTTTCCTAATATGCCCATGCGCCTTGCGCAAATTGGCACGCCTGAAGGCGAAACGACCCCACATGCTGATGTATTGGTGGCAGAGCCAGAAGTGGCCAAGCCGCCTATGTATGCTGTGGTGATGTATAACGATAATTATACGCCGATGGAGTTTGTCGTCTATATTTTACAGTCTGAGTTCCATCATAGTATGGATTCGGCGGTTGAGATTATGCTGACGATTCATAATAGCAGCAAAGGTATTGCAGGTATTTATCCCAAAGATATTGCTGAGACCAAAGCCAAAAAAGTTAATAGTCTTGCCCATCGTGAAGGGTACCCATTATTGACCCAAATCGAGCCGCATCAAGGCGAGTAGTTTTTATTTTTTTAAGCGCTCATTTTTTTAAGCGAACCATATTTCGACGTCATACCTTTGGTTGTATTAACTGTACTCAGCCCTCCAATATTTTTAGAACAAATGTAATCAAGCAAATTAGAGCAAGTGCTATTAATCAACTTGTTCTAAAACGCTTTCTTTCAAATCGAATTAAGTCCTCTCTTTACCGTAGCCTTCGTTATTACTGCCTGTCTTTATTCTATCTTTGCATTATACAAATCTCTTAATAATGTGTAGCTTTTCTACATGAGCGCTAGCCTTTCCACACGACTATTATACTTTCTACATAAATACTATCAGTGAAAAAAATGTGGTTGGGACACTTCGATACATTTTAATATGCGTTAATAGATTGACTATACTTGAGTATCATGTTGATATAAAGAGAGGTAGGAATCAGGTCTCAGTCATGGAAGCCAGTATTTCATCACACTATTTAATAATACTCAGATTGCCCTTGAACAATGCAGCTATCGCCCTGATTTACTTACTAACTCATTTATAAAGCTATCAATTATAAAGATAGGCACAACCGTAGGAATTCCTTATGTTAAGTCGTCATCTTGAAGTTTCTTTGCGTTTAGCAATGACCCTTGCGCGCCAAAAATCGCATGAGTATCTCACTGTTGAACATCTCTTACTGGCACTCTTAGAAAATACGCACGCTGCCAATACTTTGACGGCCTGTAATGCAAATGTCTCAGCGCTACGTAGTGAGCTTGAGGCTTATATAAATAAGCATACCCCAACGGTCGATCCGGATACGGAGCAATCGCCACAGCCAACCCAAAGTTTTGACCGTATTCTGCAACGTGCGATTTTTCATGTACAATCTATCGGCGGTGGTCGCTTGGTTGAAGGATCAGATATTTTGGTCTCGATGTTTTCAGAACATGACACTTATGCTGTGTATTTACTCAAAAAACAGGGCATCAGTCGTCTTGAGCTGACTCAGTACTTATCACATGGTCAAGATAAAGATGAACCTGCTGAGCCGCGCGCTTCTATGACGGGTGAGCGCCGTAGTAGTGCTTCAGAGAAAACCAGTAAAGATCCCTTGGTTGAGTTTGCGACCAATTTAAATCAGCGTGCTGCTGAAGGCAAAACGGATCCATTGATTGGACGTGGTCCTGAGATTGAGCGAGCAGCGCAAGTATTATGTCGTCGCCGTAAGAACAATCCATTGCTAGTCGGTGAGCCAGGCGTTGGTAAAACCTCTATCGCTGAAGGTTTGGCGTGGTTAATTATCAATGACAAAGCACCGAAACCATTGAATGGCTGTGTGATTTATAGCCTTGATATTGGTTCGTTAATCGCTGGTACTAAGTATCGCGGTGATTTTGAAAAACGCATGAAATCGCTCCTTGATGCACTTAAGAAAAAGCCCAATGCTATCTTGTTTATTGATGAAATTCATATGATTATTGGTGCAGGATCATCAATGAGTAGCAATATGGATGTCTCAAACCTCATTAAGCCAGCACTTGCCAACGGTGAGCTGCGTTGTATCGGTTCGACCACTTTTACAGAGTACCGTCAGGTATTTGAAAAAGACCACGCTTTATCACGTCGTTTCCAAAAGATTGATGTTAAAGAGCCAAGTGTTGACGATACGATCGATATTTTACGCGGTCTTAAACCACGTTATGAAGAGTTCCATAATGTTGAATATACCGATGAAGCCTTGGTCACCGCTGTGAAGTTATCAGCGAAACATATTCATGAACGCTTTTTACCCGATAAGGCAATCGACGTTATTGATGAGGCAGGCGCTTATAAGCGTTTGGGCATTGTGGCTGATACAGATGATATAGAAGCAGAAGAAAGCTTTATTGCTACGTTAGAGCAAGACTTTGATGCACAGATTGACGATGATGGTCTTGATGTTGACACTTATAGTGATAACGAAATGCAGGATGAAGCAGACACTGCGAAAGCCAATGACCGTGCCAAATTGACTGATAATAAAAAGTCAAACGTCAAACGTGCACCGATAAAAATTGATGTGGCGGATATCGAAGCTATTGTCGCCAAACTTGCGCGTATTCCACCCAAGTCAGTATCAAGTGATGATAAGAGTATTCTTCAGCACTTAGATCGTGATCTTAAGCACTTAGTGTTTGGGCAAGATGAAGCTATTGCAACCTTGGCAGATGCGATTAAATTGTCTCGTGCCGGTTTAAAAGCACCAGATAAGCCAATCGGCTCATTTATGTTTGCCGGTCCGACAGGGGTTGGTAAAACGGAAGTCTCTCGTCAGTTAGCAAACTTATTGGGTGTTGAGCTGGTACGTTTCGATATGTCAGAGTATATGGAAGCGCATACCGCCTCACGTCTGATTGGTGCACCTCCGGGCTACGTTGGTTATGATCAAGGTGGGCTATTGACTGAAAAAATCAATCAGCATCCGCACTGTGTGTTATTGCTTGATGAGATCGAAAAAGCACATCCAGACGTCTTTAACTTGCTACTGCAAGTGATGGATCATGGTACCTTGACAGATAATAATGGTCGCGTCGCTATCTTTAAGCAAGTCATCGTTATTATGACCACCAACGTCTGTGCGGATAGTATCAGTCGCTCGTCTATGGGCTTCACAGAGCAAGATCATAGCCGTGACAATACCGAATCGCTCAAGCGTGTGTTTACGCCTGAATTCCGTAATCGCCTTGATGCAATTATCCAGTTCAATCCGCTTGATACCTCAGTCGTTGTATCCGTGGTTGATAAGTTTTTGGTTGAGCTACAAGTTCAGCTTGATGATAAGCAGGTTACCTTAGAAATTGATGATGAGGTGCGTGATTATTTAGCTAATAAAGGCTACGATCGCTTAATGGGTGCCCGTCCAATGCAGCGTTTGATTCAAGACGAAATCAAAAAGCCATTGGCGAGTATGATTTTATTCGGTGACTTGGTCAATGGTGGGGTCGTGCACCTAACTTTGGAGCCTGAACAAACAGATGGGCAAGATAGTAGTATTGTGAAGCTCGATAAGGCTTCTGATAAAGGGTCAGCGGACAGCCGTATTATATTGACAGTCGTTGAGACGCATGAGCCTCATCCAGATTCTGAGTCGTTAGCCAGTTAGTTTACTTGTTGTACTACTATCAAAACGGTTACCCTGTTACTGCGGTAGCC
>NZ_DATIRM010000303.1:0-3731 GCF_035469765.1 Psychrobacter sp. | reverse complement strand
TCAGCCGCACTCATCGCATCCCACCAGTTTAAATTATTACCGTGCATACGTAGGTAACCCGTACGCTGAGTAAATATCAGCCGTGACGGTGGTAGACCACTTACTTTGGGATAATCAACGCTGCACCAAATCAAACCTTGCTCGGTAAAGCTATCGACTACTTGCGGGGTATGCCAGCCATTATGACGAAACTCGATGGCTAGTGGATAATCCTTAAACCAACTTACGAGGTTTGCTAAATAGAGGCGATGCTCGCGAGTACGATCAAAGCCATGTGGAAACTGTAATAATAGTGGCGCTAGAGCATTGGCTTCGATGAGCGGTGTTAAAGCAGTAAGGAAAGCTTGCGCGTGTTCGCTTGTGCCTTTACGCGCATGAGTAAAGTCTTGATGCAGCTTGACCGCAAACTTCAACTCACTATCTGCTTGCACATAGGCTTTATTGACCATACCTGCAAAGGCTTTTTGTCCGATAGGCGCATAAAAGGTGCTATTAATTTCTACTGCACCATATTTTTTGGCGTACTCCCGTAAGAAAACTGTCTTTTTGGTGCCGGTTGGATAAAGCGTGCCAAGCAAGTCGGTATCGCTATAACCGCCAGTGCCTAGATAAATACGCGGAGTAGGGGTACTGTCCATGTTGACCACTCTTTGCTATTTTTGCTGATTAAAAGGTTGAGCGTGTTAGTTATAAGCCTATTTCTTACGTGACCAGAGCCATTCGATGAGTGCCAATAGTGCGTCATTGTCTGCGTTACTGCCAAGCTCACGACTATTTAGTTCACGGCTGCTTAACTCACGAATGATGGCTGCGCGTCCATCATTAAACAATGATTGTGCATATTTGGTTGCTTTCTCAACGCCCATAAATTTTACATAGGTAGATTTATCCAATTTTTCATCGCTACCAGCAGGTTTACCGAGGGTATCGGTAGAGGTCGTTACGTCTAAAATATCGTCCTGAACCTGAAAGGCGAGACCGATATGTTGAGCACACTCTTGTAATGCCATGCGCTGCGGCGCCGTCGCGCCAGCACATATACCGCCCATTAGCATCGCGGCTTCAATCAAGGCACCGGTTTTATCACGGTGGATAGCTTCTAAATCATCTTGTGAGATGTCGTTACTGGCTTCAGCATTCAGGTCAAGCATTTGACCCGAGACCATACGTCTGGCACGCGGGGCAAATATAGCGATAAGCTGGCTAGCAATAGCTGAGTCA
This sequence comes from Psychrobacter sp., assembly GCF_035469765.1. GTDB lineage: Bacteria > Pseudomonadota > Gammaproteobacteria > Pseudomonadales > Moraxellaceae > Psychrobacter. The sequence goes on along the minus strand of NZ_DATIRM010000303.1, from coordinate 2,510 downwards.
AAAGGCGCAAAGGTCGGTATCTCTGCTGTCAATACCTCAAATGCTAGCGTTTGCAACACGTCACCTGCTAGTAGGGCAGTGGATTCCTCAAAGACGATATGAGCCGTTGGCTGACCACGGCGTAGCTCGTCATCATCCATACATGGCAAGTCATCATGTACCAACGAATAAGTGTGCAGTAGCTCCACCGCCAACGCTGCACGGCGGTACATATCATAATCTGAGTCGTTTTCTAACAACATTTCTAAACCATCGCCATTAGCCATACTTTTGACATTATTGCTATAAGTGCTGGCAAAGGCGCTGGCGACCAACAAAGGGCGCACCAATTTACCGCTACCTGTCATCACATAGCGACAAGCATCGAGCAGCGGACTTGGTAGCTCAGCGTAAGCAAATAATACCTCGATATCTTGCGTAAGCTGCGCACGCACATCGTGATGAAATTGCTTAGTATTCGTAAAAGGCATGAAGCTAGGATCGGTAAGGTTTGGTGTAAGAAAAACAGTCATAATCCAACCATCTATAAGGTGAATAATAAAAATATCGCTAGTGTAGCATGATAGGTTATATCCCTTCTGCTGCACGTAGTATCCGTGAATCATTTTTTATACTTTAGTGTTAAAAAAGCCGGTTAAAAACCGAAATACTGTCATAAGCTGTTGTTACGTATTAGTGATTTAACTTAGCAGTCGAATATGTTTTGATAAGAAGTCGAGTTAAGAGGTTGTTTTTCACTATATAATCTTAGTATACAAACAATCTCTTAAGGCAGATTGCTAGTCAGGTAAAGGGCTGCTGTAGATTTAAGAGTGACTTGCGAGTATGGTATTAGCTTGTGACAGTCGGGGGCATAATCCCCTACACTAATTGGCGTGAAATTGGTCTGGCGATTAAAAAATGGGGTTTTGTACCCATTTTTTAATCTAAAAATGACTATTAGACCAAATCTCAGTCAATAGCTGCAACTGTAATAATAGAACACCAGTACATAGTTATAAATACACAGGCATAAGCGCTGAATAATAAAGATATCTTCACTGTTTAATCTGGCTAACTTTTATCACCATTATCACGATGACGTCATTATTGTTGATTATGATGAAAGGGCAGGTTAGCGGTGCTATTACCCATTTTTCTAACAATAACTGGCTATTTATTTTAATTTTAAAACGTAGCTTTCGTTATATAGCAAGGAGTTCCAAATGGTATACCAAGGAAATCGCATTACGGTGACAATGCTAGAGGATGGCATCGCCAACATGCAGTACAACGCCGAAAATGAGAGCGTGAACAAGTTTGATGCTGAAACCAACAAGCAATTTGCCGAAGTTGTTAATGCTTTAGAAAAAGCGGATGACGTTAAGGGCTTAATCGTCACTTCAAGTAAAGGCGTCTTTATCGCTGGTGCCGACATTACTGAATTTGTGGCTTCTTTTAAGCAATCAGAAGAAGAAATCAAAGATTGGGTTATTAATATCAATGACGCCTTTAACCGCTTTGAAGATTTGCCTTTCCCGAAAGTAGCTGCTATCAATGGCGCGGCGCTTGGCGGTGGTTGTGAGATGACCTTGGTTTGTGAATATCGTGTCATGAGCGACAAAGCCATCATCGGTCTACCAGAAACTCAATTGGGTATCTTCCCAGGTTTTGGTGGTACGGTTCGTAGTACGCGTGTCATAGGTATCGATAATGCGCTTGAGCTGATTGCAACAGGTGCGCCTAAAAAAGCACTTGATGCGCTAAAACTAGGCTTGGTTGATGCGACTGTTGCTGCTGATGACTTGCAAGATGCGGCCATTGATTTGGTCAAAAAATGTATCTCAGGTGAGCTTGATTGGCAAGCGAAGCGTGAAGAAAAGCTAGTTCCTGTCAAATTAAATCAGCTTGAGCAAGCGATGGCGTTTAACAGCGCAAAAGGTATGATCTTTGCCAAAGCCAATCCTAAGCAATATCCTGCGCCAGCACTTGCTATCGCTGCTATCGAAAAACACGTTAACTTACCACGTGATAAAGCGATTGAAGTAGAAGCGGCAGGTTTTGCAAAAGCGGCTAAAACCCCACAAGCAGAAAGCTTAGTTGGTTTATTCTTAAGCGATCAGTTGGTTAAAAAGTTAGCCAAACAGCACAGCAAAAAAGCACATGAAATCAATGAAGCGGCAGTACTCGGCGCTGGTATCATGGGCGGCGGCATCGCTTATCAGGCAGCCAGCAAAGGCTTGCCAATTATTATGAAAGACATCAAGTCTGAGCAATTAGATCTTGGTATGGGCGAAGCCAGCAAGCTACTTGGCAAAATGGTTGATCGCGGCAAAATGACCCCAGCGAAAATGGGTGAGACTTTAAGCCGTATCCGTCCTACTTTGAATTATGGCGACTTTGCTGAAACGGATATCGTTATCGAAGCAGTGGTAGAAAATCCAAACGTTAAGCGTGCGGTACTAAAAGAAGTAGAAGGCTTAGTAAAAGATGATTGTATTTTAGCGTCAAATACCTCAACCATCTCTCTT
>NZ_DATIRM010000302.1:0-12527 GCF_035469765.1 Psychrobacter sp. | reverse complement strand
AAGCTAAGTACTGATACCGCATCATTATTATTGTCAGCAGGACTCAATGAGCAAGCCTGTATGCAGCAGTTTGAGCTGTGCTTAACGCAGCTTGCTGACAGCATGTTCAATAGGCACTACCGCCCAGCACTGGCCGCCTTTTCAGAGTTACACTATGCAAAAGCGCGCCAACTCGCTACCTCAAAAAGCTGTAGCAATGCGCTTACCCGCCCACCACTTGATCCCTATTATGCCAATGCACCTTTAGACGATGCTGAAGCTAAAACGCAGCAGAGCAAAACCGAGATATGTTTAATCGACTATCAAGAACGTCTCTTTGACGCCATCAAATCCAGCTATACCTACTTATTCTATGACAGCCTAGCACATGACTTTGATGGAGCCGATGAAAAAGTAAGCGGCGGGCGGGCAAAAAACCGTATTCCAAGCGATATCGATATCCAAACTCAAGATATCTATAATGCCGCCAGTAACGAGGTTATTACTCAGCTTTATCAATCAACAGGCGATATGAATCAACTGATGCGCAATGTAAAAGTAGAGCATCTTGCCACGACCGCTAATACCAGCACGCATGATAGTAATGAGCTTGCCGCCATTGCCAATCACTCACCCGTCAAAGGACAGTCGACCGATCAAGTCAAAGTGATGAAAGTACAAGTAGACAATTATCATCTGAACGTCTATTTGCCAAATGAAAATAACTATCTTAAAAATGCCAATGAGAAAAATTCTGCGCTGGCAGACTTAGTGTCTACTTATGAGCTGCGCTTGTCGGGGCTAAACTCCATCAGCAAACGACCGGGTTTAGGTATTAGTTTAGTGGCATCATTGGACGATCGCTATACCACCACTATTCGTCAGTTATTACTCTCTTCGCTTTCAGGTCAAATCGGCCAAGAAGCTGCTAATGGCAGACTTGGCAACAATAGCGCAAGCAACGCTGCAAAAAATGCTCAAGAAGAAGATGCTAGCCTGCGCATTTATCCTACTGGTCATCTACTGATGACGGGGCTGATTAAACCTACTGGCACTAGTGTACTCGACACCCTAAGTAGTGAGCAGCTAGATATCCATTTATATAATCCCTATCTCAGCGAGAGCGCCTCTATCTTAGGCGATGACTATCCACTGGCCGCCAACTTCTCTGCCGGTTATGGCTTGTGGTTGGCAGAAAATCAGCTCGATGGTGTCGGCTATCTAAACCTTATTACCCGCCAAAAAGAAGCCAGTTTACCCAAACTCTTTATGCTTGAGCCTTATGACCCTAACAAACGCGTGATTATCATGCTGCATGGTCTGGCATCAAGTCCGGCAACGTGGGTCAATTTGACCAACGATATTTTTAATGACGAGAAATTGCGTAATAACTATCAAGTATGGCAAATATTTTATCCGACCAATCTGCCTATTTTAGAAAACCGCTATCAAATTCAAAAATTAATCAATGCTACTTATCAGCAAACAGACCCTACAGGGGCAAATCTTGCCAGTAAGAACAGCGTGATTATTAGCCATAGCATGGGCGGCATCATTGCTCGTATGATGTTGTCTGATGACAACTTGGCAGACAATTTGGATGCCTTAGACGACAAAAACCTATTGGCAAATAGTAGCCAACGTCAGGTCGATGCCATGCTTAAGCAAGCCCTGACCAATAAGGAGTTGCGCAACCGATTTGAATTAAATGCACTGCCGCAATTTGATACCGCCGTCTTTTTATCCTCGCCTTTTCAAGGTACTGACTATGCCGATCGTTGGTTTGCCCGTGCCTTACGCCGCATTATTTATCTGCCTGTAGGCTTAGTCAAAACGGTGACTGATAATTTGGCGACCATTGCCATCCAAGGTGACTTGGCGAATAACCCATTAGGGGCGCTGTATCTGCAAAATGGTGCCAGTCAATTGAGTGACAAGTCCTCTTTTATCCGATTAACCAAAGACATCAATATTAATAAACGCATTACTTATCATTCAATAATTGCTAATAACGATGCGGATATCACAAGAGGGCTTGCGGAAATGCAACCGGCAGGAGTCAAGCTTGATTTGTCTCAGGCAGCTCCAGAAGAAGCGGATGATAGTGTGGTGGCGACTATCGATAATAGTATTTTAGAGAATACAGATAATCTAGATAGCACAGATGAAAGAGATGCTGCAGAGGTTGCAACAAACACTGTACCTGCCGAGGCAAATGCTTTACCAACTCAGGCGCTAGTAGCTGCCGTCACTGTCAATGAAGAGATTAGCCAAGCATTAACAGACCGCTTATCAGATGGTATCGTGCCTTATACCAGTGCGCATCTTGAGGGCGCTGCTTCTGAGACAGTTATCAATGGCGGTCATAGCATTCAAGAAAACCCACAAACGATTTTGACCCTGCGACGTATCTTACATCAACAATTACAGCAGTAAGTTAAGGCGTCATATGGTGGGTTTTTTACAGTCTGTAGCGAAAACTTATTATTAATAAGTTTTGTTTTATATTACCGTTATGTATCTATTGACAGCATTAGTTAAACAATGATTATGATATTAAAAATACTCAACTATATTATTAATAATTTATGACTAATAGGTATGTATTAAGAAGCTCTCCTAACTTGCGTGCAGGCATTGTCAGGCGCATAATACTGAAATAGAAAATGTTTTAAGACTGTCATAAGAGACCAAATTTATAGTTTATAAGGATATAAATTATTTACTTTAACTAAATAGTCATGCTCTAATCATTTTAGATCAAGTATCGTCCTACTTGTAATAGTAGACAGATAATAAATGACTATCGGTCATCGTATTCATTGTTCTATTGACGGATGGCTACAACCAATGTCTTCAGCGTATCATGGAAGCAAGCGCTATTCAGCTACAATATAAGGGTAACCGCTTATGTTTGCTACATTTATGATCGACCAGATGGATGCGTTGATGCTCGCGCGTATCCAATTTGCTTTTGTCATCTCCTTTCATATTGTCTTTCCAGCTTTCTCTATTGGTCTTGCTAGCTTCTTAACGGTGCTTGAATTCCGTTGGCTTAGGACGGGTAATCCTGTTTATGCCGAAGTTTATAAACACTGGGTCAAGATATTCGCCGTAGTCTTTGGTCTTGGTGTCGTATCAGGCGTCGTGATGTCCTATCAGTTCGGCACTAACTGGGCGGTATTCTCAGATAAAGCTGGTAACGTCATAGGTCCACTATTAGCTTATGAGGTATTGACAGCCTTTTTCTTAGAGGCCTCTTTCTTAGGTATTATGCTATTCGGTTGGGGTCGTGTTAGCAAACGCATGCATTTTGCCTCAACAGCGATTGTCGCTATTGGTACACTGATATCAGCTACTTGGATTTTGTCGGCTAATAGCTTTATGCAAACGCCACAAGGTTTTATGATAGGCGCTGATGGTTTGCTCTATCCCACCAATTGGCTTGAGATTATATTTAACCCCTCCTTCCCCTACCGTCTCGCACATATGGTGACAGCAGCCTTTTTGACAACCGCTTTTGTTATCGGTGGTGTTGGTGCTTATTATATTCAATCCAAGAAACACACTGAAAATCGCAAGCACGGTCAAGTTATGCTCGGTATGGCGATGATTATGGCTATCTTTGTCGCACCAGCTCAAGTGTTGATCGGTGATGAGCATGGTCTAAACACGTTAGAGCATCAACCGGCTAAAGTTGCCGCGATGGAAGGTATTTGGGAAGATGAGCGCGGTGCAGCTTTACGTTTATTCGCTATCCCAGATCAAGAAAATCAGACCAATAAGTACGAAGTAAGTATTCCCTATGTCTCAGGTTTGATTTTGACTCATTCATTAGATGGTGAGATCAAAGGCCTTAAAAACTGGGCACCAGAAGATCAACCACCTGTCGCCATTGTATTTTGGGCATTCCGGATTATGGTTGCTATTGGTACGTTAATGGTACTTGTCGGCCTATTCAGTATCTATAAATACTTCAAAAAACAACACTATAACCCTGAAAGCAAATGGTTTCACCGGGCATGGATGGTCATGACACCGATGGGTTTTATTGCGATTCTTGCTGGTTGGTTCGTGACTGAAACGGGTCGCCAACCATGGACCGTATATGGTGTCATTCGTACCGCTGAGAGTATGTCACCAGTAGCGGCTCAACAAGTCGCCACTACCTTGATTGGCTTTATCGTGTTATATATCTTTGTTTTTGGCGCGGGCAGTTTTTATATCTTACGCTTGATTGCAAAGGGTCCACAACCGTATGAGAATCCTGCTGATGATAACTTCTATGAGCACTCTATCACTGAAGGTCAAGGTCGTACATTAAGTGGGGATAGTAATGCCAGTGAAAATATGGAATCAAACTCAACTGAAGGCAATTCAGCAAAAGATCTTGATAAGCCTGCCGATGACGTCGAAGATGGAGGGTTACGCTAATGTTTAACTTTGGTGACGTATTAGATTTACCCCTCATTTGGGGCGGCTTAATTGCTCTATCGGTCTTCATTTACGTTTTGTTAGATGGTTTTGATTTAGGCTGTGGGATTCTATTTCCCTTTGCAGGTTCTGATAAAAATCGTAGCCGTATTATGAACTCTATTGCTCCCTTCTGGGATGGTAATGAGACATGGCTCGTACTTGGCGGTGGTGGCTTATTTGCTGCTTTCCCAGTCGCCTATGGCATTATTATGACAGGACTTTATCTGCCTGTCACTGCGATGCTGTTCGGACTTATTATGCGCGGTGTGGCCTTTGAGTTTCGCTTCAAAGCGAATAAACGTCGTCATGTATGGGACAGTTTTTTCTTTGTGGGTTCGGTGTTAGCAACTTTTTGTCAAGGGCTTATGTTGGGCGCTTTAATACAGGGCCTACAGGCTAGCAATCGTTTATATAGTGGTGGCCCATTCGATTGGTTAACACCTTTTTCAATCATCTGCGGTTTTGCAATGATTATCGGCTATGCGTTACTAGGTTCTACTTGGCTGATCATCAAAACTGAACACAACTTACAAGTATGGGCGCGTAAAGTTTCTGAATGGCTGCTTTTTGCTTTGGTCGCGGCGATGATAGTAGTAACGGTATTCATGTATCTTTCAGATATCGTAGCCATTGAAAGCTGGTTCAGCTTACCAGGTATCCTCTATCTAGCTCCGATGCCAATCGTTGTTGTACTGTTATTCTTCTTAATGCGTAAAGACTTGACAGGTGAGCGAGAGTACCGTCCCTTTCTATTAACGGTCGCGTTATTTTTGATGGGCTATATCGGTGTATGTTTTGCTATATTCCCTTACATTGTTCCCTATCAGATGACCATTTATGAAGCGGCGGCGGCAGATACTTCGCTATCCTTTATGCTCGTTGGTGCGGTCATCATGCTGCCGATTATCCTAAGTTATACTGCTTTTGCCTACTATACGTTTAAGGGAAAAACGGATCATGAGCATATGTATTAAGCAGTATTCTAAGACCTAAGTTTTCAGGAGAAAAACATGAAAAATCTTAGTAAAAAACAATCGCAATGGGCATGGTTTATTGGCTTATATATCGCAGGTTTTCTGACGATTTTTACCATTGCGCAGCTGATTAAATTGGCAATGGGTGTGTAAGTATTTATCCCGTTAGCTATTCATAAAAAACCGCAGTCCTAATTACTTAGGGCTGCGGTTTTTATTAGATTACTTTATGTTCTAAATAACGCTATACCCAATCGCAAGTTAAGCACCGCAATGTGCGCTTATACCTTTATTCTCTATAAAGGTATTTACCTGCTCTAGTCGCTCAGGCGTGCCAACGTCTATCCAATTATCGGGCATGATCTCAGCAGTTACTTGGAATTTTATCATCGCTTGTCTAAGTAACGGTCCAAGGGCGGCAGACTGACCTGACACTAAGCCATCCACCAACAGCGGTGACACGACACTGATGCCAGCAAAGGTATATTTATCGACTTCACCAATCGCTTGCTCGCTTGCCAAACCATTATTGACGGCAAAGTCACCACCCTCATTATGCTCAGGATTATCAATCAATAATAAATGGGCGCGCTGGTCTGCGCCTAGCTCATACGTGATTAATTGACTAAAATCAAATGTCGTCCATACGTCAGAGTTGACTAAGATAAATGGTTCATTTTTTAACTTCCCAGTTTGTAGCGCCTTAAAAATACCACCTGCTGTTTCTAATGGCTCATCTGCTTCAAGTGACCAATGCAGCTGCACACCAAACTGCACGCCATCGCCGAGCGTGTCCATCAACTTATCAGCCAGCCAAGAGACATTAATCGTAATGTCAGTAATACCAGCCGCTTTGAGTGCTTTAATATGCCAAATAATAAGTGGCTGACCACCCACTTCCACCAACGGTTTTGGCGTTTCAAGGGTTAATGGACGCAGGCGCGTGCCCTTACCTGCTGCCAAAATCATGGCTTGCGTTATTACCAACATAAATAATCCTTATTTTTGGCGAAATTTATACGAGGCGACTGATAATCAATAGCTTTGAATATATTGGCGTTAAATATATTGCTGCACAAATTTAGTTTGATAAGCAGGCAATACATTCTCTCTTACCCATTCATTAAACGGTAATACAGCTTGTTGTAGGCGCGCATTACCTTGCGTACTTAGCCAATCTAATTCAAACAAAAAGTCACTCATCACTTTAGGAATATCCGCTAAATAACGACTTTTACCATCGCGCTCATAAAGCCTGATAAAAATACCAAGCACTTTTAGATGTCGCTGTACGCCTATGATATTGACCTGACTTTCAAACTGCTCAGCACTGTCTGCAGTTGTCAGTCCTGCATTTTTTTGTAATTGCCAAAAGTCGTGAATCCAATGTGTCACTTGGGTCTCTGACCATTCAACATAGGCATCACGTAACAATGATACCAAATCATAGCTATGCGCACCAATCACCGCATCTTGGAAGTCAATCACCCCTAAACGCGCACTGTTCGCCTGATCTTGCATCAAATTGCGACTGTGATAATCACGATGGACGATGACTTGCGGTTGTAATAAAATCTCTTCTATTAAGGCTGCTTTTAGATTTTCCCACAAGGCTTTATCAAGTGTCACGCCAATATGTGGAATAAACCACTCACTAAATAAGTCCATTTCACGGTTAAGCATTGCGGCATCATAATTAGGTAATTGATGCTGAGTTATTGCTATCTCTACCGGTATCTGTTGCAGTGCAACTAGTGTCTGCATCGCTAATTGATAGTAGTCATTTACTTGCGCAGGCGTTGCACCAACCAAGAGATGGGCAAACTCTACTGCACCAAAATCTTGCAAGACCAGAAAGCCTTTTGTCACATCTTGCGCAATCAGCGTGGGCACATTAATGGCATGCGACATAAGCTTTGCCACATTGATAAACTGCTGCATCGCATCTTGCTCGTCAGCAGAATCCATGACAATATAACGCACTGTTTTTGTCTCATCATTCGTATTGCTAGCTACTAACTGAATACGGTGGTAACGGCGGGTACTGGCATCACCTGGTAAGCTCTCAAGGCTGAACGGCTGGTTTTCGAACACTTGTCGCAACCAATCTTCTAGTTGCTGCTGGCGAGTATGGATAGCAGATACGGTCGGCTCTAACATTCGTTTATCGGTAATCGTTTTATCGGTCATAAAAAGCATCGCAGGTTAAATGTAAGTCGTAAACGACTAAATGAGTGATAAGTAGTACAAATACTTGCTAAAATAGTGAAGGCTTGCCGTACAGTCATTTTTACTTTAAAAAACAAGCTCGCTCAAAAGCAGCTCCTATAAAAACAAATAGCTATCTAATAAACTTTGATAATTTGATAAATAGTGTAGCTGATTTGGTTTTTTTTGACTATGATTAGTCATCATTATATGTAAAACGTCTCAGTTTTTAATATTATATTATTTATTACTCGTGTATAAAGTGCTTTAGCTGGCTAGAATAGGCTTAATAGACGACATATTGCAATTCAACAGGCTCTACAAATCATAGGTGCGCCCTTGTTATATTCTCCGCTTTATCAAAGCATCCGCTTGGTTTTATTTGGCGCTCTTGGCTTATCGAGCCTGACTGTCAGCGCGGCTATCAATCAGATAGATCTGCTGACGCCTGAGCCGTTGATCACTGATAGCTCAAACTATTATGCTGCTGATGCCAACACTGATGTTAATAGTAAAATCAATCCAGATATTAGCTATCAGAGTGATAATCAACAGGTAGCAAACACCAGTTCGAGTAGTGATACTACTTTAGATACTGATGCTTTAAAGAACAGCAATGTTAATATTACTGAGATTAATGAGCGGACAACTACCAGCCAAAATGGCCGTGCTGCTCCAGTGAGTGCAAACAGCATCTCAAAAGCTAATAGTCGCCGAATTGATACCAACGACGAGAGTATCCAAGAAAGCCTCAAACGTTTGGCGGAGTTTTATGAGCTGACGCCAGATACCAATGTTGCAACCGCAAACGACATGCAAAGCACCACTCAAAACAGTCTAAACCCTATAACGACCAATATTCCAACTGTCGGTAGAAATCTGCAACTGCTGCCAAACTCTGTTGATAGCGCTGAGCGCTGCGAAGGTCAATGGATATCTCCTAAGAAAAACCCCAATTATCAACGAGCTGTCGATGAAGCCGGTGCCAGTAATGGTCAACCAGCACCCAACGTAAATAGTCTTCCTAATAATCAGGCGCCACTCTTTGCAGAGTCGGATTATGGCTATTACGATAATGTTGATTATGCCGAGCTATCAGGCAATGTCATTATTAACCAAGGCACTCAGCATATTGAAGCTGAAAAAATCGTCTTGGATTTGAGTAATGGCGTGGCAGCAGCGCAAGGTAAAGTGATGTTTACTGACCATGCCACTGGCAACAATGATGCTGCTCAGAAAAATAGTAAGGCAAGCCTCACTGATAAAGCAGCGCAAGGTGGTCTCATCGGTGTCGCAGACAATTTAAATTATAATACCGAAACGGGTCAATCTACTGCGACCAATGTGGCGTTTGCTAGTGTAGATCTGCAAGCACATGGTTATGCTAAGCGCTTGAACCGACCAAATGAGAGCCAATATGAATTGGACGAGGTCATGTATAGCACTTGTCCGCCGACCAATCGTAAATGGCAGTTTGATGCCAAAAGTATCGACTTAGATACTGATACCGGACGCGGTGAAGCCTACAATACTACCTTCCGTATCGCTGATGTGCCGGTATTTTATTTACCTTACTTTAACTTTCCTATCGATAGTCGACGCAGCAGTGGTTTTTTGTTGCCCAATGCAAGCATTAGCAGCGAAAGCGGGCTTGAAGTTGATATTCCTTACTATTTTAATCTGGCACCCAACTACGACGCCACACTAAGCACTCATATCTATACCACTCGTAACCCCATGCTCTCTGGTGAATTTCGCTACTTGACCGAGAACTATGGCGAAGGTGTTTTTAATGGCTCCTACTTGCCTAACGATAAAGAGTATGGCAATGAAGATCGTAGCAGTCTTTTTTATGACCATACGTGGGAATCCAAGAGCATTCCACGTTTGAGTGGGGATCTCAAATATAGCTACGTATCAGATTCTGATTATTTGTATGACTTTGACACACTTGGTTTGTCTGATAGCACGGTAAATTTACCAAGACGCGCTCAACTTAATTATTATAATGACTATGTCGATGGCGAGCTAAAAGTCGAATCTTTTCAAACACTTGATGCTTTTGACAACGATGGTGATGCGCTCGAAGATAAAGATAAGCCCTACTCACGCCTGCCGCAGCTCAAACTTGATTATCGTCTGCCTTGGGCTAAGAATTTTGATATTACTGGTGTGAGTGACTCCGCTTATTTTAAAAAATCCATCGATGATGGTTCTGAGAATGAAAAAAGTGGCATACGTCTTTATAATAAACTCAGTGCCTCTTACCCTATGGAGAATTCATGGGGTTATATCAAACCAAAGCTTAGCTTGCAGCACCTGTTTACCTCTTATGATGAGGACAGTCTAGCAGATAACACCCTCGATCCAGACGATGGCAATCGATCGGTGTTTGTCCCGCAAGCTAGCATTGATGCAGGTTTACATTTTTATCAAGCAGGTTCGCCGTTTGGTGCATTTGACGATACTTTAGGTGGATATCGTTTGCTTAGCCCACGCTTGAAGTATACCTACTCGCCTTTTAAAGACCAAAACGATATTCCAAACTTTAACACCCGTATTGCTTCTATCAACCACGAACAACTGTTTTCGGACAGTTGGTTCTTGGGGCATGATCGCTTGCAAGATTTGCATGCCTTTACCCCAGGCATTAATTATCGTTACATCGATGCAACGGGCGTGACACGTTTTGATGGTAGCATTGCAGAGCAGTTTTATCTCGATGATGGTCGCGTTACCCTTGATAAAGAAAAACCTATCTTTACCTCATCCTCTTCAGGATTGGTTTGGGATACTAGCACCCAGCCTTATAATAATGTCTGGATTGATATGAGCGGCGCACTGACCAACAGCTACGATTTAAATTATATTACCACTGAGCTACGTTATCAGCCAACTGACAACAGCTTATTTAATGTGGGCTTTATCAAACGTCAGGCTGATGAAAACACCAACCAGCTACCACTGTCGGCATTGACAGCATCAGCAGTTTTCCCTATTAACAATAATTGGCGCGTATTGGCTCAAGGTCAATATGACTATAACCGTAATCAAGTGCTAGATTCGTTGATTGGTGTCGATTACGAAGATTGTTGCTTTGGTTTTGCAGTTTATGGTCGTCGTTACTATAATGACTTGAACACCAACGACAAACCAACACAAGCAATTATGGCAGAAGTGCGACTAAACGGCCTTGGTAGCGGTAGTAGCCGTCTAACACGTCTACTTGCTGATAAAGTTTTAGGTTTTGAGCCTGTCCAAAGTGCTTGGAAAGATTAATAATACAGCAGAGACAAGCTCAATGTATATGGTATAAAAGCGTTTTTGCCTGATTATAAACAACCAAAGCTGCTCCTTGATTATTACTATTATTTAATAGCCAAGGTATAGCAAGTGGATTTAACCGATTACCATCCGATGCAATGACATTGATGAGGAGCATCATGAGATTTTTTTCTTTACGTCAGACGAGCCAAGCAGTATTTCTATCCATGGGACTAACGACCGCGCTTGTATTGAGCGTCAGCGCCCAGGCAGCAACTGTTAAGCCTGCAAAAGTGCAAGCAACGACCACCCAGCAAAACAGCGTGGCTCGTTTAACGCCTGCCAATAGTACAGATGGCATCATTGCATTGGTCAATGACAATGCGATTTTAAAAAGTGATCTCGTTGCTGCCATTGCTCAGACTCAGGCACGTGCCAAAGCGGCAGGTGAACCTATTGCCAACTCGGCACAGTTGCAGTCAGAAGTATTAAACTCGCTTATCTTGCGTGAATTACAGCTGTCTTTGATTAAACGTGTGGGATTAAATCCTGATGAAGCGGCTATTAATAAGCGCTTAGAGCAAATAGCAAAAGCGGAAGGTCTCAATAGCATTGCCGCTTTACAACAGCGTTTAGATTCAGCACAAGCAGGCAGCTACGCGACTTTACGAGCACAGCTGATTGAAGATGCAGCGATTCAAGCCTTACAACAGCGCCAAATCACCAATCGCGTGCGCATTAGTGAGCAAGATATTGATGCATTTTTAGCATCACCTGAAGCCAAGCGCCTCAATCAAAGTGAGTATCAGACCGTCCATGTCCGCGTCCCCTATATAGATGACTATAGCCGCCTATCAGAAGCACAGCGTAATGACGCATTAAAAGTAGCGCAAAAGCTGCGTACACGCCTTCTTGTGCCCAATGTCGATGTAGCTGAAGCCATTGCCGCAAGTCAAGGCAGTTATCCTATCCCACTACAAGGTGGCGATATGGGTTTTCATAAAGCTGCCACTCTACCTACCGAGCTATCTAGTGAGATTACCAAGCTTGAAGTAGGTGCTGTGAGTGCACCTTTAATCACGCCTGAAGGCATTGATATCATCAAGCTTGCTGATAAAAAATCTAGTGATACCATGCTTGTTCCTCAGTGGGATACCAGCCATATCTTAGTCAAGGTTGATGAGCTACAAACTGACGCTCTTGCTGAACAAAAAATCAATGATCTTTATAGCCAGCTACGTAATGGCGCAAATTTTGCCAGTCTAGCGTCAACGTACTCAGATGATTCTGGTTCAGCAGGACGTGGCGGTGATCTAGATTGGGTCGGTGAAGATCAAATGATTGCTCCATTTGAAGCGATGATGAAGAACACTGCTGTTGGTGATTACTCTGCACCATTTAAAACGCAATTTGGTTGGCACATACTCAAAGTTGAAGGTAAACGTCAGCAAGATGTCAGCAATGAGTATCGTCGTACTATGGCACGTCAAGCACTATACCAACGTCTAGCCCCGCAAGCGAAAGAAGATTGGCTACAAGAGCTACGTGCTGGCGCTTATATTCAAGTACTCGGTTAAGCTATAATTAGCTAGTACATACTAAAACGTTTTTTGACTTCCTCCCCTC
>NZ_DATIRM010000301.1:0-11291 GCF_035469765.1 Psychrobacter sp. | reverse complement strand
AGACCCACAATATCGCGTACAATTGGTGGCTAGAGTCGTAGCGAAATCATTGCAGAGTTGTTATTCGAGTATCGTTAAATAAATGGCTAGTATAGAAAATCCAAAGCGATTTGAGTATTATTAAAGTTAATAAAAAAGGAGGACTATTTTGTATAGTCCTCCTTTTTTATGTGTTAGCGTGTTTAGCTTTATCACTACAACCAGAATGGTGTTTATTAGCTTATCGCTCATATTTTATGTAAATATCTTAAAAATTCTGTCTGTACTTATGAGCTTTAAATCAATCAGACCCAGCCTTTTTCACGAAACAACTTTAGTACTTTAATGAATACTTCCATCTCCTTAGGCGTGCCAAGCGTTAGGCGGTTGAAGCCTGTAACAGGTGGAAACTCGCGACCAACCTTGATGCCATTGTCTCGCATTCTATCAATGTAAGTTTTTAAATCGCCTTTTATTTCATGAAAAATAAAGTTGGTCTGTGATGGTAAGTAGCGCAGTCCAAGATCGTCTAATACTGTTTCAATCATCTGGCGCGATTGATTGGTATTGCGTAAGCTTAGCGCTAAAAACTCTGCATCATTTAACGTCGCAATAGCGGCAACCGCACCTGACAAGTTGGTGTTATCCCTAGACATAAATGCTTCAACAGTCTCAATAGCTTGCGGATTGGAAATCGCATAGCCTACTCGCATACCGGCTAAGGCACATAATTTTGAGAAAGTGTGAATAACGATAAGGTTGTCTGATAATCCTTGTTTTACCCACTCAATACCACTCTCAAAGCTTGGATCTGACACGTACTCTAAGTACGCTTGATCTAATAAAAAATAATGGTTGTCTGGTGCATTACTTACCCAAGTTTTAAGCTTTTCCGTTGAGGTAATAATTCCAGTTGGGTTGTTTGGATTGCAAATATAAAGTAGGCTGATGCCATCAAAATCGTCAGCTGCTTTTTTTAGTTCGTCAAAATCATAATCATAGTTTTCAGCGGTTAATGGTATCTTGACTACAGGCACGCCAATGGAATTTGCATACCTCTCTGCACAATCAAAAGTGGGAACAGGAATCACCATTTGAAACTGTCTGCCCTCTTTTAATGCTTTATTTTGCAACATTTGTAAGGTAGCTCGAATATTTTCAGTCGAGCCATTACCTAATGAGATTTGGTTTTCTGCCACACCATGGATGGTGGCAATTTTGCTAATGAGCTCCGCGCGTGGATTATCTGGATAACGAAAGCCCTCACCTAAAGACTCTATAATGGCTTTTTTGGCAGAATCTGACATGCCTAGTGAGTTTTCATTCGCATTTAATTCTAAGAATTTATTATTTTTCATGATGGATGATACGCCTCAATGTCAGTGGTTATAAGATTGTTACTGCTCATTGATATCATATTAAGTGGCATTTGGTATAAACACAAGTTTTGTAACCGCCAAATATTAGTTATTAATCTACAACTATAAAGCTCTATCTTTTCACCCTGATATTGATTTATTTCGACACAAGAGACAGTCACTTGTTATCATCTATACCGCTATGAAATACCAGGTGTAAGTTACCAAATAATGCTTTCAAGCTATGATCATTCAGCCTTTTTACTCTCTGCATAAATATCGGGTGCGGCTTCAAATACTAGCCAGCCTTTCTTTATCCACTCTAAGCTTAACTGTAAAAAAATTTAAGAAGTTACGAGATTTAAAACTACACTTTTAGCTTCTTTAATTGTTCTCTTATTTTACCTAACTCTTCTACAACAGGGTCTTTAAAACCCTTACTTAATTCATAAGCTCTTAGGTCTATATGATTCGTTTCTATTACTTCGCGCGTCCCAAAGCTGTAGTTAGCAGTGATGGAAAATTGTTTAGGTAACTTACTATTAGACTCACCAAATATAAGAAAACCTTGAGCTAATGCAAAAATTAACTGCTGATTAGGTGCGAAACTATCTATAGTCGAACAAAACGCTGGAAAGTCTTTAATATTTTTATTCTCTTCACCAAATTGATAAAAATCATTGCTAATTGAAAGACGTAAGTTATTAGCAGAAGTTTTACCAGTATTAACTATTTTTAGATAAAGCAATGGTGTGTTTGGTCTCACAAATGGTTCAATAACTATATAGGGGCGAGACATAGCCTCTGTCTGTTCTTTCATGATATCGACCGTTTCTTTATTACTTCTTGATATTCTATACGTCAAAAATGAATAGGCTATTGTAGAAATAACTAAAATAGCCGTTAACAACTCTATAATCATATGGGTCCTAATTTATTTGAGTTTATTTAATTAAATCTTGTGGTACTGGTATGGAAATAGCTTAATCTAAAAAATATCAATAATAAAAAAGCGAGCCAGCTACAAGCCAACCCGCCTTATTTATCCTACCTTATGTTTACAATTTTTCTAAATCAAATGCGCTTTTAACTCTAGCACCTTATCACGAGTCTTCGCTGCATCTTCAAATTTAAGATCACGTGACATTTGCTTCATAAGCTTCTCAAGACGATTGATTTCTTTAGCCAATAAATCAGGACTGCGTAAGATACTGATATCGACATCAGGCAGATTGCTCTTAATTGGAATCATCTGATTATCGTTGGCATCATGGTCATCGCCCGTATCGATTTTATCTGTGATACTACGGCGCGCGCCTGTTGGCGTGATGTTATGCTCAAGGTTAAATGCCACTTGCTTTTCGCGGCGACGATCGGTCTCATCAATCGCTTTTTGCATACTGTTGGTAATGCGATCGGCATAGAGAATCGCTTTACCATTAATATGACGGGCAGCACGACCAATAGTCTGAATAAGCGCGCGCTCAGAACGTAAAAAGCCTTCTTTATCCGCATCAAATATCGCTACCAATGACACTTCAGGCATATCTAGACCTTCACGTAGCAAGTTAATACCGACCAACACGTCATGCACACCAGTACGCAGCTCATGGATAATTTGCATGCGCTCAAGGGTATCGATATCCGAATGCAGATAAGCGACTTTGACATCGTATTCTTTTAGATAGCTGGTCAAGTCCTCTGACATACGCTTGGTTAAGGTTGTGATTAATACGCGCTCATCTTTTTCACGGCGTTTGGTAATTTCAGATAATACATCATCGACTTGCGTCAGTACCGGACGAATCTCAATCTCAGGGTCAATCAGACCCGTTGGACGCACGACTTGCTCAACCACTTGCTCGCTGTGCTCAAGCTCATACAACGCTGGCGTGGCGCTGACATAAATGGTCTTGGGCTTGATACGTTCCCACTCTTCAAACTTCATCGGGCGGTTATTCATCGCACTTGGTAGACGAAAACCATAATTAACGAGGTTTTCTTTACGCGATCTATCACCTTTATACATCGCACCAATTTGCGATACCGTCACGTGGGATTCATCAATGAATAGCAGCGCATCTTCTGGAATATAATCAAACAACGTCGGTGGCGCTTCTCCTGACGGACGACCAGAGAGATGCTGCGAATAGTTTTCGATACCGTTACAGTAGCCAAGCTGCTGAATCATCTCCAAGTCGTACTGGGTACGCTCTTTAAGGCGCTGTGCTTCAATCAGTTTATTGTTTTCGCGAAAATACTCTAAACGTGGTTCAAGCTCAGCGCGAATCGTATGACTGGCAGCTTCTAACTTATTGCGCGGTGTCACATAATGCGACTTTGGATAGATAGTAATACGCGGCACCGTACGCACCGTTTTCCCTGTTAAAGGATCAAACCAAGTAATTTTTTCGACTTCATTATCAAATAAGTGCACACGCACGGCTAACTGCTCAGACTCAGCAGGATAGATATCTAGCAGCTCTCCGCGCAGACGATAAGTACCGCGGCCAAAATCTAGCTCGTTACGCGTGTATTGCATTTCAACCAGACGTTTAATCGTTGCGGTACGGTCTATGTTATCGCCCACGACGACATGAAGTAGCATTTTTAGATAGCTTTCTGGATCACCCAAACCATAGATGCACGATACTGACGCAACGATAATCGCATCACGACGCTCAAGTAGTGCACGTGTCGCTGAAAGTCGCATTTGATCAATATGATCGTTAATAGCACTGTCTTTTTCGATAAAGGTATCACTGGCTGCAACATACGCTTCCGGCTGATAATAATCATAATAGCTGACAAAATACTCAACCGCGTTATTGGGAAAGAACGATTTAAATTCACCATATAACTGAGCAGCAAGCGTCTTATTATGCGCCATAATAATGGTGGGACGTTGCGTCTCAGAGATAACCTTTGCCATGGTATACGTCTTACCAGAACCCGTCACACCCAGTAATAACTGCTCATCCATACCAACATTGATACCGTTGACGAGCTTTTTAATCGCTTGCGGTTGATCGCCTGCTGTCTCAAATTCGGTGACCATCTCAAAGGCGCGACTTGATATTTGCGTCCCTGACGCGTTGACACCACTAATTTCAGCTTCGCCTTGCAGCTGAGTGGCTAATTGGTTTAACTGACGCGACGAGCGCGGTTCAGGCATTCGCATAATGGCTGTCTTCCTGATTTTTTATAAGAGGTTAGGTTTATAACACTATGGGGTTAAACCTTTATTTTTAAAGGTCATTTATTGCGCTAAACGTCCACAAATGGATGCACAGACACTCAATAAAAAGCATAGAAACTCAGGTATAGTTCAATGACAATCAATCAAGGAAAGAGTTATGAAAGGTCACTGTCTGTGCGGTAACGTCACCATCGAATTAGAAGATATCAATACCTTTGAGGCGTGCCATTACACGATGTGTCGTCGTTTGGGCAGCAGACCATTAATGGCAATACATAGCCATTCAAAACCTGACTTTCAGGGCGAAGACTCAATGACTGTCTATAGCATGGGCGGAGCGCGCGTTTTGCCATAAATGCGGCACCAATCTCTATTATCATCAGCTTGGCTCTGAGACTTATGTCCTGTCGCTTGATTGTTTCAAGAAAATCCAAACCTTACTTTCGAGAGCCAGATTTTCATTGATAGAAAACCTGATTATTATGAATTTTCCAATGACACAGTCAACTTAACCCAGCAACAGTTGTTTGATAAATTCGCGGAGAAAGGTATTAGACCAAAGGACTAAATATTTATAGGATTTAAAATACGTATGACTATTCTTAACTTAACGTCAATTAAATCAAATTTTAATAAGATTGAATATGCTGGCGCGTGCACGGATTGTTATCAAAGCATCTATTTTAGCGGTTAAATTTACAAAGGTTTTCATGATTAACAAACTCAGTACACGACCATTGTATAAAGCCTAAAACTTAGAGTTCCATCTGTTATTTAAGCTGTTATTATCGATAGTGAATTTATAAGCAGTCAGCAACAACTTAATAAATAAAAATTTAAAGAGCTGTTGATAACTAGGTACTAATTAGAAACCTAAATTTATTAAAATAAAATAATGGAGCAAAACATGAGAGAACGTTACGCAAGTGGAATAGATGACGCAACCGCAAAGAAAATGATTAATCTGTTGAATGCGAACCTAGCAAATCTGATTGATTTGAGTATGGACAGCAAGCAATGCCATTGGAATTTGCAAGGTACTGGCTTTATCGGTGTGCATCAGTTATTAGATGATACTTATGCGCGCTTGACTGAAGCTTATGATACGGTCGCTGAGCGCATTGTTATCCTTGGTGGTAAAGCTAATGGTATCTCTAAGCGTGTCGTTGAGGACTCTATCTTAAAGACTTACCCAACTGATATTACTGACGTTGACCAGCATGTTCGTGAGCTGACCAATCGCTATAAGACCATTGCTGCGTCTTTGCGTAAAGGGATTGATGCTGCTGGTGATGCCGGCGATGAAGATACCGCTGATTTATTGACTGAAGTGAGCCGTACTGTTGATAAAGATGCTTGGTTTATCGGTGCAAATGCCCCGAAAAAAGATACCTCAAAAAAAGATACCTCGAAAAAATAAGATCAACTTATCTGCTAAACATAAAAAAGGTCACCATACAGGTGACCTTTTTTATGCATGCTTGTTTTTTAAGTTGGCTTCAAAATATCGAATTTAAAAATAACTAAGTTAAAAATAATTAGGTTAGCAGCAGATAGCCTAAAAAACACCTTTCACGATTTGCTTCATCTGCGGCAACAGCTCACTCAACTGATTTTCTGTCTCTGATGTATCTTGCGGTAAAGATTGCTTTAAAAAAGCAGCGGTAATTTGCGGTTGCTTTGCTAAGATATTTTGACCGACAGCGGTGTCGTAAAATTTGATTTGGGCATCTACTTCCGCTTGCGTATAGTAAGTTTTTGCAGCACTGATATAAGCTTGCGTCAAGGTTTGAATATCTGCCGTATTACCTATCCCATTGGTCATGATTTTGGCATATTGACCTAACACACTTTGGATCTGATTTTGTAGCTCACGTTGACGTTTATTCAACGGTTTATCAGTCTTCTGTTGATTCTGAGTTTGCGTATTAATTGCATTGATAGCCGCTTGCTTACCATCGACGATAGATTGTATTTGCTCATCAATATGCATGACTTGCATCAGTTTAATGATAGAGATATCAGTAGGTAACGGGCGGTTAACACTTTGTGCTTCATCAATATTATTCACGCTATAAGGTGCTGATGTAACCGTTTTTGTTTGTTGAGTTCGATTGGCGTCACTGTGTACGATTAATTCTGCATTGGCTTGTACAGCAGTAGCTGACATTAAGGTCGCCACTACTAGTGCCAATAACGGTGATACTACTTCTGAGCGGCGATTGGGATATTTTGTTAGCGGCTTTAAAGAACTTTTCATATTATGTTTTCATTCTTATTATGGATTATAGATTACGAATTATGGATGTTCATTCTTAGGTAAACGTAAAATTTCAGCGTTAGGGACAGACAAGGTCAAAATAGCTTCTTGAAATAATTCATAACTGCGAAACTGATTTTCTATACTTTCAAATTTGTGCGCAATCTCGTGTTCATGTTGATTGCCAGCAATATCGACCGCCGCGACCATAAATATTTTTTTGGGACCTACCCACTCCAAATGCAAGTAAGAAACGCTGTCAATATCTGGATGCTTAATAAGCTCGGATAAAACATAATCGTGCATTTTTTCTGAAACTCTATGCCCCACCAAAAAATCACGATTACGACTGATTAAAAAGACGGCTACCGCTGCAAGCAATATACCGACAATGATAGACCCAAGCGCATCCCAAAATGGCTCGCCGGTATAGGCGTGCATTGCCATCGCAGCTGCCGCTATGACCAAACCTACTACTGCCGCCAAATCTTCAAAGAACACACCGCGCAAGGTGGGATTAGAGGTGTCCATCACATAGCCAATGGCGCTGACATTAATCACTTCACCCTGCTTTTTACTTTGCAAATATGCTTGTGTCAAAGAAAAGCCTTCAAGTACAAAGGCGACTGCCAAGATAATAAAACCGATGGTATAGTCGGTTTCAGTCTCAGCTGCATTCCACTCAGTAATACCGGTATAAATAGATACTACTGAACCTGCCATAAAGACGCCAAACGCGGCAATCATCGACCATACATACGACTCTTTACCGTAGCCGAGTGGATGGCTTTTATCAGCAAGTTTAATCGACTTTTTCTCTGCAACGATCAATAAGGTACCATTGCCCGCGTCTGCCCAAGAATGCGCCGATTCCGCTATCATGGAAGCGGAACCCGTCATAAACGCTGCTACTGTTTTGGCAATCGCAATAATAAGATTGGCACCAACTGCAATCAAAACCGTTATTAGTGAGCTCGATTTTTTGTCATCATGGCTTGGCACAGATTTAGAGTGGTCAGAATCGGTTTTATCTGGAGCATTAAAGGGGTTTTGAGCGCGAGAGCGACCAATGCCGCTCGTATCAGCGCACGGCGTTGGCTCATCTTTTGAATTGGATTCTGGCGGTTTTAAACTCATCTGAGTCTCAATAAATGGATGGTTTAAGGTATAAAACCAGACTAGTTATAGATAGACACTAGCTGATCTATTAGTTACTTTAGATTCCATTTACTGTAGTCAAAAA
The DNA here is from genome assembly GCF_035469765.1 of Psychrobacter sp. Lineage (GTDB taxonomy): Bacteria > Pseudomonadota > Gammaproteobacteria > Pseudomonadales > Moraxellaceae > Psychrobacter. The sequence continues at coordinate 3,252 of NZ_DATIRM010000301.1, read as the reverse complement.
ACCTGTTCTTATCAGTAATGCTTTGGTGAGAGTTTGTTTATTGTCTGCATTAATGAGCAGATTCTTCACTTGCTACTTTATTGGTAAATTTATTAATGTCACAGCTGATACGTTGCGAGCCTTCCATACGTATATTTTTGCGCTCTAAGCCTGCGTCAAATCGGCATTGTTGCAAGGCATCTTTAATCTCAAGCTCAGGGATTAGCGTGGGCTTACGATTTTCATCAATCGCCACCATCGTAAAATAGCAACTGTTGGTATGACGAACCGTACGTGCACGTACATCTTCTGCCTCTACTCGAATGCCGACTTCCATTGAAGTTTTGCCGACATAATTGACGCTAGCCGCAAACGTCACCAACTCACCAACATGAATAGGCTCACGGAACATCACTTGATCAACTGACAATGTCACTACATAACTACCGCTATAGCGACTGGCACAGGCATAAGCGACTTGGTCCAGCATCTTGAGTAAATCCCCACCATGGACATTACCAATAAAATTGGCCATATCAGGGGTCATAAGTACTGACATGTATAGCTCATGGTTTAATGGGACACTTTTGGCGGTGGAGCTGGTGTTATATTGCGACATAATGTTCCTTAAGGGGAAAAATCTATTATTAAGTGTCATTTATACAGCAGCAACTGCGACAGCGCAAATATAGTCAATTCATATTAAATAATAGACTAGCTCAACCAATGAAAACGATAAGCAAGCCACGCCACAATAACGCTCACTGTACCTGTCAGAATACCGCCCCAAGCAAAATCGACCAAAGCGGTGTCTAAAGTGAAACCTTTATATAAGGCTAAGCTGGTGAAATCATAAGTACCGTAAGCCATCAACCCTATCAAACCGCCCAACAAGAAAATATGGTGAAGCGGCGCGTTTGATCTAATTTGTGGGTATAAAATAATGATACACAGCGCCAGCAGATAAAACAGATAAAACACGCCAGCAGCAGTCATGTTTGGCTCATCAGCAAGCAAGTGTCCGATACGTTTTTCATAAAACAGCCCCGTCATAGTCTTAAGCCAGACCGCATCAATGCCCAAAAATATGACAAGAGAAGCAAGATAGATATAAATATAACCCATAGTAATATCCTTTTATAATAGGGAATAAAAATGCAGCCTATGAATGCCATGCATCAATATTATCTGGTTTTACTGCAGTTACTTGCACGACTCCAATCGTCCGCTCCAAAAAGCCCCCTTCACAGTAGCAAAAGTAAAACTCCCATAAGCGAATAAATGCTTCATCATAACCGAGCGCTTTTATCTCTTCACGCTGCGACATGAATGCACCGCGCCAATCACGCAGCGTAAAAGCGTAGTCAAAACCATAATCATGCAATTGTTTGATGACCATATCGGTCTGCTCAGTAAACTGCGTCGTCAGCTCTTGATTGGACAATAAGCAGCCACCGGGGAAAATATGTGTCTGGATAAAATCGACTGACTTTATATAGTCCTGATAATTTTGGTCATTAAAGGTAATTGCTTGTAGCACCATTAATCCCGTTGGCTTCAGCAGGCTATTACATTTGGCAAAAAACGTCGGTAAATACTCGTGTCCGACCGCCTCAATCATCTCAATACTGACTAATTTATCATACTGTCCTGTTAGCTCGCGATAATCCTGCTTCAGTAAGATAATTTTATCCGAAAGTCCAGCCAGTTCGACACGGCGCTGCGCCTCTTCATATTGCGCGTCTGAGATAGTCGTTGTGGTTATTTGACAGCCATAATGCTGCGCCGCATAAATAGCAAAACCGCCCCAACCAGTCCCGATTTCTATTACATGGTCTTCAGCCGTGAGTTGTAGACGCTCACAAATCAGCGCCAGTTTGTGCTGCTGCGCCTCAGCCAATGTCGTATCTACATTTTTATAGACTGCTGATGAGTACATCATCGTATCGTCTAAAAAACGCTGATACATGTCATTACCCAAGTCGTAATGCGCTAAAATATTGGACTTTGAGCCAGACTTGTCATTGCTTCGTAACTTATGATTTGCCCGCTCAAATGTTTTACTAATACCCGCAAAACGGTTTTCTAATTGATTCAGCACTGCCAAATTACGCGCTGCTAATCGAATCAAACCCGTTAAATCATCCGTATCCCATTCGCCATTGATATAGCTGTCCGCTAGTGCAATAGAACCACCAAATAATAGCTGACGATAGACGCTGCTATCATGAATGGTCAGCGTCACATCCAATGCATGACGACCAATAGCTGAGCTACTTATGTTGCTAGAAGAGGCTTTTCCAAAATGATGCGGCTTAGACTCCTGTCCAACAAAATCCTCAATGATAGTAATACTACCAAATTGAATGTGCTTCAAAGCTCGGAATATGGCTTTTCGCGCCAGATAATTCACGCTATTACTAACTGGCTGCAAAATAGCACTGTCATTAACCGTTTGATTGATGTGAGCAGTGATTTTTCCTAATTTTGATACGGGTGCCTTGCTTGCTAGTCTTGCTGACATCATTTATCCATCCTTATATAAGTGTTCAATAGTAAGCGCTCTAAGCTAAAGTCTTGAATCTTTGAACCTGTGGCATAACAGTTAATGCTCACGCTTATTATTGCCATTGTGCTGCTGGCTATCGGCTAATGTTTCATCGTAATTAATATAAGGTACTTTTTTAATGGCATAGAGTTTAAAAGCCTGCCCATAAATACGTATTAAAGAAGTCACATTCATCAGTGGGTTTTTGCGCAAACTTTCAGAAATCGTCGACGCTGTCATTGGCACACCTGACATTTTTATACCCGTTTTTAATACCTCACCGCGCTTATCGCTGATATTGATAGCGATACGAATATCCAAACATTGGTCAGACTGCTCTTTTATCTCACTTTTCACTTCATTTATGACAGTATTTTTTATTGCCTTTTTAATCGTTACTTGCCATTGGTACTGCTGGTCAATGGGATTAAAAGGTGAGACATGAAAGTCTTTATCGTGACAAAACTCAGTGTTTGCGCCATCTAATAAAAACCCATAGTAATGGCGTTTATCCCATGGCGTATTTGATACTTCTGCCAATAGATGGCTAGGATTTTGTGCTTTATCAAAACCCAAATAGAAATTCACTGGGCTAAAATAAATACCTGCATTACGGCAAACGATCATGCCAATCATATCACCTGTTGGTGCACTACCCGTCCGTTCTGTAAATGCCTGAATTAAACGTTGCTCAAGTGCTTTAACGTCTGTTAAATATCCTCCTT
>NZ_DATIRM010000300.1:0-10752 GCF_035469765.1 Psychrobacter sp. | reverse complement strand
GCTTGAACTAAGCCATAGCTATTGACAAGCTTCTAACACGATACTTGAATAAAAATCGCGTTGGTTGCATGTAAAGCAATAGCAGGTGATAGTTTATATCTTCTATAAACGACTCATCAAAAAAGCACCTAGATATTAGGTGCTTTTTTTAGTGCTATAGTTTGTATTATATCGCCTGAATATTTTGAGTCTGCATCAAAAATCACGTATCATAGGGCGCGCGATAGATATGTTGTTTAGATAAAAGCTGTGTAATCGGCTTTGAGCGACAATAATAAAATGCACTCCCTTCTTATTCTTACCATTGCCAGCTTGTAGAGCATTGCTATTATTAATAGTATTACAATGGTTTTTCATCAATATAGGTTAATAAAGCAGAGATAACTATGGATAAATTGCGCGATTTCTTAAAAAGCTGGCCGGGTCGCATTTTATTGATTTTATGCTTATCGCCGCTCGCTCTATTGGGTGTCGAAAGCTACTTTGGTGGTAATGTTGATCCCAACCAAATCGCTCAAGTAGGTGAGGCAAGTATTGGGCTATCAGAGTATCAAACGGCAGTGAACAATCGCCGTGGCGAGCTTTTAGAGCAAGTTGATGATGCCAGTTTATTAAATGAAGATGTGCTACATGAGCAAGTATTAAAAGGTCTGATAGACCGTACTTTGCTAGAGCAGCAGGCTGGTAAGCTTGGTATGACAGTCTCTGATGACACCATCAATCGTCTACTGCGTCAAGAAGAAATCTTTAAAGGTGAAGATGGCGAGTTTTCAAACGATCAGTTTGCAAGCTTTTTGCGTCAGCGTAATATGACAAAAAATCAGCTATTTTCTGAGTTCCGCAATCAGTTGAGCTTAGATCAGTTGAATGCTAGTATCGTTGGCACTGCTGCATACCCGATGAAAGCAGTCAGTCAGCTGATTGATTTACAGCTAGAGTCGCGCAATATCTGGTTACATCGTTTTAACTGGCAAGATTATGTATCAACAGTTAATTTAAACAAAAACGACATCCAAGCTTATTATGATGCTAATAAAGATTCGCTGAAAAGTGCCGCTATGGTAGATTTGGCTTACTTGCAGCTGAGCCCTCAGACCATTCAAGTCAACGAGGTCACTAAAGAGGATTTGCAGCAGCAGTATGAAGCCTATAAGCAAAGCCTTGCAGTTGTCGATGAGCGTAAAATTAGCCAAATCTTATTAACCGGTAACGATGCTAAGGCGCGTGCTGAAAAAATCAAAGCGCGTCTTGCTAAAGGTGAAGCATTCACAAAGATTGCTAAAGTCGAGTCAGATGATCCATCAGGCAAAACAGGCGGCGATATCGGACGCTTTAATCCATCGGTATTTGGCAATGACGCTGCTGCGGTAGAAAAAGCGCTAGAAGGTTTAAGCGTAGGTGATGTCAGTGTACCAGTGAAAACCAGCTTTGGTTATCAGATATTTACCGTTACTGAAGATAATGGTAACAAGATACCAAGCCTTGAGAGTATGCGTGATGAGTTGACAGCCAAAGCAAAAGAGTACAAGCGTCAAGAAATTTACGCTGATAAAGTAACAGCAATAAATGATTTGGCAGCAGATGGTTTTAGCATCGAAGATATTGCCCAACAAGAAAATGTGCCATTAAAACGTCTTAAAGATTACCGTAAAGAGAACAATAAGTCTGTTCTAGCGCAGCCAGCAGTAATTAAACAAGCATTTGATGAGTTTACCATTCAAGACCAAGCGGTTACCGCCGGTATCGAAGTTGGTAATGGTACTGTCTGGGTACAGCCAAGTAACTATCGTCCGACCAAAACGCTGTCTTTATCTGCTGCGACACCTAGAGTTACGCAGCTATTACGTCAGCAAAAAGCCAGTGAGTTGGCATTAAATGATGCGAAAAAACTTGCGGCTGGCATCAAAACTACCGCCGATATCAGTAAGCAAGCGGTAACGTTCCAAGCACTTGGTGAGATCAACCGTCAGACTACGCAATTAACGGAAAAAGAGCGTGGCTTAGCGTTTAGTAAGCAAGCACCTGAGAACGGTGTGGTTGCCGTGGCAAGTAAAACAGAGATGGGCGCGACTGTATTGGTTGGTGACCGTATTAAAACAGAGCAGCAATCACCATTATCTGCCGCTCAAAGAGCGCAAACGGCAGCAATTATCCGTGATAATTTAGGTCAAGATCAATTGCAAGATTATCTGGACTATTTGCGTTTGGTTTATAAGGTTGAGATTAATAAAGCCAATATGGAAAATGCTCAAGGGCGATAAGCACTTTATGCGCTATCTATTCTAAATACATCTGTTCTTAGCCGTTAAAAAAGCCACTGTCATTACACAGTGGCTTTTTTTGATTTAAATAAATGATTTCTTAATAACAATATAGTCAGGGAAAAGCAATATCGATACATAACGTACTGCTGATATCAATTTTTCTTGCTTGCTGTGACTACGCAGACAGAGGCTGCAAAAAATTGATACCAGCAGTACTGTAGCGTTTTTAAGGTATTTTAACTATATTGCTTGATCATGAATTAATGACGAAAATGACGCATACCGGTAAATACCATGGCGATACCGTGCTCATTTGCAGCACAAATGGTCTCATCATCACGCATAGAGCCGCCCGGTTGGATAATCGCAGCAATACCTACTTCGGCAGCGTTATCAATACCATCACGGAACGGGAAGAAAGCATCAGACGCCATAACTGCGCCTTCAGTTGCAAGTCCAGCGTGCTCCGCTTTAATAGCAGCGATACGGGCTGAATTGACGCGGCTCATCTGACCTGCGCCGACACCGATGGTACGCTGACCTTTAGCATAAACGATGGCATTAGATTTGACGTATTTGGCAACGTTCCAGCTAAAAAGTAAATCAGCAATCTGTGCTTCGGTTGGTTGCACGTCTGTGACAATCTTTAAATCATTGGCGGTAATTAAACCCAAATCTTGCTCTTGAACAAGCAAACCACCATTCACACGCTTATAATCAAGCTGACGGTCACGTAGCTCAGGTGCTGGCAAGTCGCCGCAGACTAAGACACGCACGTTTTTCTTTGAAGCAGTCGCCTCTAGAACACCGTCTTCAACACTTGGTGCGATGATGACTTCAACAAATTGATTGTCGATAATGGCTTTAGCAGCAGCAAGGGTTAACGGGCGGTTAAAAGCAATGATACCGCCAAAAGAAGACTCAGGATCGGTACTAAAAGCTGTGCGATAAGCAGCTACTTGATCGGTATCTATAGCAACGCCGCAAGGGTTGGCATGCTTTACAATCACACAGGCAGGCGTACTAAAAGCTTTGACACACTCAAGCGCGGCATCAGTATCAGCGATATTGTTATAAGACAACGCTTTACCTTGCAATTGCTGAGCGGTAGCAATAGATGCTTGTTTACTTTTTGAAGAGTTATTTTCAACATAGAATGCCGCTTTTTGATGCGGGTTTTCACCGTAACGTAGGTCTTGCACTTTTTCTAGCTGAACGTTAAAGGTACGTGAAAAATCTTCCGGCTCTTGATTCTCATTAACACGGCTACCCAAGAAGTTGGCAATCATACCGTCATATTGCGCAGTATGCTCAAATGCTTTGACTGCTAGATCGTAGCGTAAGGCATTGGTCAGTGTCGTCCCATCACCTAATGCTTCAAGTACACGCGTATAATCGGCTGGATCAGTCACAATCCCTACGTGTGCATGATTTTTTGCCGCTGAACGCACCATGGTAGGTCCGCCAATATCGATATTTTCGATAGCATCATTCATAGTGACATCGCTACGTGCAATGGTTTCCGCAAACGGATAAAGGTTAACAACGACCAAATCAATGCGCTCAATCGCGTGCTCACTCATTACCGCATCATCTGTACCGCGACGTCCCAAAATGCCACCATGAATCTTAGGATGTAGCGTTTTAACTCGACCATCCATCATCTCAGGAAAACCCGTGTAATCTGATACTTCAGTAACAGCGACATGATGCTCGGTAAGCAGACGGAAAGTACCGCCAGTCGATAACAGACCAAAACCTGCTTGAATCAGACCTTGAGCGAACTCAACGATATTAGATTTATCGGAGACCGATAGTAGTGCAAGTGGGGCTTTACTCATAAAAAAACTTCCATAAAAAAAGCCTGACGTAAACGTCTGGCATGGTGATGATGACAATCAGTGTAGAGCATATCGTGAGTGATAAGATCATAAACTATAAACTGCCATACATAATGAAATCTTAGGGTAGGAGCGTGTCATAAATAAGGATAAAGCTATTTATTAATTAACCGCAATGACGAAAAACACCAATCAATACTACATTAAACCATAAGTTTTGAGCTTTTTGCGTAGTGTACCGCGATTAAGACCTAAAATCTGCGCACATTTGGTTTGATTGCCTCGGCTTTTTTCAAGCACCACAGACAAAAGAGGTTGCTCTATCTCTTTTAGAATAAGCTCATATAAGTCAGTGGGTAGCTCATCACCTAACACTGCAAAATATTGGCGTACTATGCGTTCAACATGTACTCGTAATGGCTCATGGGCATGACCTGTATGATCTAAAGCAGATTCTACATCGCGGATTGAGCGATGGTAATCGTCTGTATAATAGTCAGCAGGGTTTTCAATGCTTTGATTAACATGACTGGCATTATACGGTGCCTGTGGTGTCATAAGATAATGTCCTTGGGGTTAAAGAATAAAACCATGAGGCTATTGTTGTCTATTATATCAAAGTCAGCAGCTATCATCTTAAGAAGATACGCTGAATCAGCGAATATCCTCAGCTAACGTCAATAAATAGGGTTGATGGCGATTTTAGTAATTTGAGCATGAGTAACCGGTACGGTAAAGAGTAGCTGCTTATAGCTATTACCAGCCAATTGACTTTGTTTACCTACTAAATACTCATTTGGTGCAGCGATAAATTCACCGATTAGCGCATTGGCACCATAAATACTGACTTTTACTTGAGGGTATAGCTGCGCCTGCGAGCTTTGATTAGTGATAGCAGCGCTAATATCGCTAAAACCCATTTTGGTATTTATTCGACTGGCTTGATAGTTGATATCGCTTACACTCAATGCCGTCAAATCAGCGCTAGGCAGACTACAGATAACAATTGAACATAGTGTTTGAAGGCGTTCAGCATGTGCAGGATTTTTGACCAAGTTGTTTAAATTAAACATAACATATTGAGCGAAAAGTAGTAGCGCTAGTACTAAACAGCCTAATGTCCATAATAATGAGGCCACTGAACGGTGGGACAGTGTTGGTGAGAATTTGGCTTGTGCTTGTAATCTTCTAGTATCTTCGGCTTGATTGTTATCTTCTTCTTGAAGAGCAATGCCCATATCGAGCAGTAATTGGGAGAGGTCAGTGTCATCACTTGGCGCATCTTCGGCTTGATTTTGTTCTTTGAGTAGTTTTTCAAGCCACGAATCATCAGCCGTATTATCAACATTGGCATGAATGTTATTAGCTGCAGTTGAGCTTAAAGCGACTTGCGCGGATGAAGAAGAGGGGGTTAAAGAAGTAGCAGGTACGTCGGCTGCTTCAAATAAATCGATGAATGATTCTGAACGGTTATCTGAGTGTTTAGTGTTGTTTTGTAGCGGTGTATCGCTTAGAGTGGCGTTATGATTGTTATCAGTGGCTTGCGTGAGCCAAGCATCCATACTGTCGAGTGAGTCGTATTCTAAATTCTTGTCGTCAGATGTATCGATATCCATATCGTCATGAATTAAGATATCTGCATCATCTGAGTTTGCAGTAGCTAGAATAGTATGTTTTTTATTGAAGGTTTTGCTACTAATTTTTTCGTTTCGCTCACTATGAGTGTGGTTATTGTCGTACTGATTGTCTGTTATTTTTTTGCTAGAAACTTCTGTATCTGTTAATTGGGGGCGGCTATCTATATCAGCAGTAACGATAAGGTTGTTATTTACCAAAAACATTTGCTGACAATGTTCACAACAGACAGTTGCGGTTTTTTGATTTAACTGGGTATTTTTTATATTAAAAATGGTATGACAATGAGGACACTGGGTTTTAATGGGTGTGGTCATAGGGTTGAATCCAAAAAGGTATCAGTAGGAATACCGTATAGCCACTCACCAACCGCTGCCAATTACTTCAATGTCATCATAGAAGTATTCTTAATTATAAACTACAGGCAACTCTAGAGTAGCGCCAAATACACAACATTTAACTACTACTCTATCGTAACAGATGTAATTTAATGTTGCTAGCCTGTAAATGTACCAGACAATCGCTGCCAATGCTGATCTTCTTGTGCAGTAAAAGCATGCTTAGGATCAAGTGCAAAATAAGGCTGATACGCTTCGGTCACTTGCTCAGTTTGTGATTCAATCAAACCGGCAAGCACGATGCGACTCTTTGGTGCCATAAGGGTCGCAAAATAAGGCGCTAGACCTATCAGTGGCTTGGCTAAAATATTGGCAACCATCACTTCTACAGGTGCTATATTTTGCTGTTGCCAAAAAGCAGTAAAATCTTCTGGTAAAAATGCTTGTAAACGATTATCGACGGAGTTGCGTGCCGCATTTTGATTGGTTGCCAGTACTGCTTGAGGATCAATATCCACCGCATAAACATGGCGCGCCCCTAATAATAAGGCAGCGATACCTAATATGCCTGAGCCGCAACCATAATCTATCACGACTTTATCGGTAAGGTCTTGTTCCGTCAGCCAATCAAGACATAAGCGAGTGGTCGCATGATAGCCAGTACCAAATGCCAAGCCTGGATCCATAATGATATTGGTCGCTTCAGGATTGGGCGGGGTCAGCCAATTAGGCACAATCCATAAGTCATTGGCACACTCAATGGGCTTGTAATTAGACATCCATTCACGTTCCCAATCTTTGTCATCGACAGCGCTTACCCAAGTACGACTTGCTTGTACTTGTGCTGCGATTTCATGACTGAGTTGCTCAATGACTTGACTGGTTCCAGCCTCTGTCGTGGCATCGAAGAGCCCTGTTAAAATTACCTCGTCCCATAGTGGTGATTCACCAGGAAGCGGCTCAAATAAAGGTTGGTCGCCTGCGTCGTCGAGTGCAATCGATAGCGCGCCTGCTTCTAATAATAGCGCTTCAGCGAGATCGACATTGTCTTTTTCACACTGTAAGTGCAGTTGTTGCCATGCCATAAAGGTCACCTTAGTTCAAAATAAAAAGTGGATAAATAAAAGGGTCTAAGTAAGTCATTATTAAATTAGATAAGAAAAATAAACGACAGACGATATAAGCTCATTTTAGCGCTTATATCGTCTGTCGTCATGGTTAATTATAAAGATGGTGCTATTAGCGCAAGGCTTGTTTGGCCTCTCTTATCACCCGTGCGTTGCCTTGAGCTTGTCCTGATTGCAAAATAATTTGCCACAGTGCACGGCGGCGACTGTTGTCTTGGGCGACAGTAAGACCACGGCGTGCCATTGCTTCAGCCTTACGTGGTTGGTTTTTTTTGAGTGCCACTTGCCCCAAATAAAAGTAGACCGCTGATGACTTGGGCGCTAGGCGCTGAGCTCTTGTAAAGCTACTTTCAGCGCCAGTTATATTGCCTGATTTTAATTGCTCAGTGCCGACCTGCATCAGGTTACGAAAGGCGGGCAGGTTACTGTTATTGGTCGTGCTTTGCTGACTGCGTTGCTGCGAATTTTGCCGCGCCCGCTCTAATAGCTCATTGTGCGATGGTATCGATGGCTCATATATCATGTTATCTTCACGAGCAGGCGCGAGAATAATGATATCAGGCTGAGTTATTATTGGGGTTTGAAGGGTGCTTTGGTTGGGCAGTTCAAATACTGCAGGTTTGTTTATTACAGATTCTGTTTCAGGCTCTAATGTGACAGGTGGATGATAAGGCTCAATAGGGTAATTGTCGTTAGTTTTAGTAACTTCAGTACTCTCAACATCTTCATAACTACTGCCATCAGCGCTAGAGGTTTGTGTAACTGTTGTAGGTTGCGAGGTTCTTTCGCTACTGGTTGATGGTACAGTGTTAGTTGCAGGGGTTTTTATGGAGGTCGGCGCAGTCTGGCAAGCGCTCAAACTGAGCATGCCAAAACAAGCGCTGACTAAAAGAGCTGTATGCAGATGCTTTGGCTGTTTTTTAGCCTGATTACCAGTCGTTTGCCGCGCCAAGGCATCTCGCGATATAAATAACGCCATATTAATACCCTTATCTAAGTTTCAAACATCCTAAAACCATTCAACAGCACGATCGTACCAAGTATCTGAGCGAGTGGGTGCACCATCATCTTGCTCGGCATCATTGCTGTTATTATCAATAGCTGCACCATCTGGAATATCTAATCCTTCACGGCGACGTTGTTTATTGATATCGCCTTGTTCATTTTGCCACTGCATTTGCTCACGTGCACGATCTTGTTGATATAAGCTAACGGCACAGCTACTGGCTTCTTGTGGCAGATATGCCGACATCACCGGTAAGTAGCGTGCATTCTCACAGCGCTCATTAGAAAGCTTACCTGAGTTGTTCTCTAACCATAGCCATTCAATACCTTCTGGCTCAGGCAGCGCAACAGGGGTCAATTTTAGACGATTCATATAATCAACCCAAACTGGCAAAGCGCCACTACCGCCGCTAAGTCCGATAGGTTTATTGTCATCACGTCCTACCCAAACTACGCTGACATAGTTACCACTATAGCCGGCAAACCACGCATCGCGGTAATCATTCGTAGTACCTGTTTTGCCAGCAAGGTTTAGATTGCTACCAAGTGATTGTACCCGTCTGGCGGTACCGTTTTTAACAACATCTTGCAACGCATAGTTAATCAAAAAGTTGGTCTCAGGCGGTATGCTACGCTGAGTGTTTAGCCCTGTACGCTGTAGAATACTACCGCGATCATCAATCACGCTACGAATACTATGGATAGGGGTACGGAAACCGCCCGTAGCAAAAACTTGATAGACACCGAGCATGTCCATTGGACTTAGATTGACTGAGCCTAATAACGCCGAAGGATAAGGCGGTATTTCTTCTTTAATGCCCATACGCTTTAGCTGCTTAGCAAAGGTATCGACCCCAAATTCCATTCCTAAGCGTACGGCACTATGGTTATACGATTGTGATAGCGCCGTAGTAAAGGGGATGTAGCCATGGTCACGATTGTCATAGTTTTTAGGATTCCACTCGGTACCGTCACTGAGACTGACCGTAATAGGGGAATCGTCAACCGAGCTTGCTAAATTATAGCGCCCACTTTCGAGAGCAGTCATATAAATAATTGGCTTTAATAACGAGCCTACTTGGCGTTTCGCATCGACCGCACGGTTAAAGCCAGTAAACTCGCTGCCGCTACCCACCACAGAAACTAGCTCACCAGTTTCAGGATTAGCACTAACGAGCGCTCCTTGTAAATCCTTGGTTTTACCGCCACTACGGCGTAGCTCGCCAAGTTTTCTCTCAACCGCTTTGTCCGCTGCCAACTGGGCAATAGGGTCCATGGTACTAATGATAATCAGACCTTCATTTTTGAGATCGTCAGAGTAATAGACTTTATTCAATTCGCGTTTGACGATGTCTAAAAAGTCTGGGAATTGACTTTTACCTTCAACGGGTTTATCAACCACCCCAAGTGAGTTTTTTAATGCCTTGTCATAGTCTTCTTGACTGATAGAGCCGACGGCTAACATATTGCTAAGCACAACGTCGCGGCGCGCTTTTGAATCGTTTGGATGGCGGCGCGGATTATAGACACTCGGTCCTTTTGCCATACCGACAAGCAGCGCTTGCTGATCTATACGCAGCTCATTGAGCGGTTTGTCAAAATAAAACTGTGACGCCAACCCAAAACCATTGATAGAGCGTTTGCCGTTTTGACCCAAATAAATCTCGTTGAGATATGCCTGCAAAATCTCATCTTTACTATAATGCAGCTCCAGTAGCACTGCCATCAACGCTTCATTAGCTTTGCGCTTCATCGTCCGGTCAGAATTGAGATAAAAGTTTTTGATCAGCTGCTGAGTGATGGTCGAACCCCCTTGGCGCGCCCCACCAGAGAAGTTATTGATGAATGCACGGGCGATACCGCGTATCGATACCCCTTTATGCTCATAAAAACCACGGTCTTCTGTCGCTATTAGTGCATCAATAAGCGGTTGCGGTACTTGATCTAAAGAGACGACCATACGGTCTTCATTACTATCGGGATAAATACCGCCGATATTGACCGGTTCAAGACGAATAATGCCTGTTTTCGCCGGTATGGTGCTTTGTACCGACTCAATTTTATTGCCAGCAATGGTCATTTTGATGACTTGCTCTTTATCCACATCATTGGCGCTATAGGTAAATCCACGCGTATGAATAAAATAGGTGTTGCCCGATTTATGATAAGTACCAGTACGATCGTAGGCTTTATTACTTTGATAATTGAGTAACTCAAGCCATGTCTTCATCGTGTCTTTATCGACGTTAGCACCTTCATATAATTCAAGCGGCTGCGAATATACTTTGGCAGGAATATCCCAACGCTTACCTTCAAACTTATGGGTAATGGTGCGATCAAGTTTGATCAAATACAGTGCCAATAGCACCATGCCAGCGATAACCACAAGTAATAAAATACTACTAAACACCATGCCGCGCTGCTGGGAAAGTAGCGTATTGATAGCAGGCTTAGAGGATTGTGGTTGCTTAGAATAAGAGTTTTGCACTGATGACACACCATTTTGGGATAAAAAACTGCCTCATAATGACGCAAATTGACA
>NZ_DATIRM010000299.1:0-8593 GCF_035469765.1 Psychrobacter sp. | reverse complement strand
ACTTATACCGAAGATTATGATGATGAAGTCGACTTGGCTGAAGTTGAACAGCGAAAGCAGCTGATGCTCCATAACTGCACGCGCCAAGCACAGATGTTGTTTTATGGTGCTTATAACTGGAAGTCTACTGAAGAAACACATTTAAGTGATTAATACGATCGCTCTTATCTGCGCTTGTTAATGTGTTTAGACTTCTGTATTTAGCGTTTGAATTGCCAAGGATAGACGTCAAAAAGCCCAAAGCCGCTGAGAAATCATTTTCACATCTTTGGGCTTTTTATTACTCTCATTAGCGGGAACGCTTGATTAGGTAAATCATTAGCCGCTGAACCATTTGACTGCTGAGCATAAACCACATTCTCATCATGCCAGCGAATATAGACAAAATAACCACGACGACGATTTCAACTAGCGTAAAGCCAGCTTGGGTATGATTATGTGTCATTGGTAAGAAGGATTTTGACATACAGAGGTCATCTAGAATGGCGTCGTTCCATTAAAAATGGCGTTATATTGGGTGTGATATAAAACGAGAGATATGATTGACTGTATCAAGCAAAGGTTAATGTGCTGCTATATAGCATATAACAACACAGATCTTTATAAAATAACTACTCATGGTTTTAAGGTACAGAAAAAACCTAATAATTGGTGTTGCGATGCTCTTCTGACTCAGTATCGATCTGTTCGACCAATTCCTGCATATCCTCATCCATCACTTCATCCTCAGCCGCCGGATAATGGCTTGGCAACTCTAGCATCTGCTGTACAAAGGCATAGCGTAAGGTATCACGGCGTCCCAAGTAACGCTGATAAAAACTTGAATTCAACAGCCCTGCACCGCCCTGACCCATCGCCCAAATAGACGATAGATAATCACGCGTACTCAAACTACTATGCTCATTTTTTAGATAAGCACTGATGATATCAATCAAGCGCTTCATACGCTGACGGCGAATATCATATAGCTCACCAAATAAGCGATTAAGACCCGTCACTGACGCCGCCAAACGCTCTTCGATTTGATTAAGCAGCATGGCTTTTTGTGGGTTAAACAACTGCTGAAAAATCATACGAGCAACGCCTGCCGATGGGCAGTCATCAATGCGATTGATCTCGAACAGCTGTTCTTCATAACGAATAATAATACGCAGATAAAGCTCATCTTTACTGGAAAAATGCTTATACAATGTGCCTTTAGCCAAATCAAGCTGGTCTGCCAAGCTGTCTAAAGTGATGTCACCATCGCCTGACTCAAGTAGCAATTGTTCTGCCATTGCTAAGATATTCTCTTCTCGTACCTTGAATTGATGCTGACGACTCATAACCTCTCCTAAAACTTGACAATATCGTGCATATGACCACAGTTTGCATTGGCGTATTGGCATTCGGAGTATCAGATAATACAAAGACTGCGCGACGAATACAACAAAGGAATATGCGTATTTTTTCTAAATAATCATTTAAAATCATGAACTTATATTTAATACTGCAAGGCGGTGCGCATAAACAATCTGCCACTTGCAAGAAATGACTGAGTGGTCATAGCATAACCATTTTAGTGGTACTGTGCCAGTAAATTCTCAAAGTTTTTTGCAGTCAGTGTACCGACCTCTTCGCTACTGCAGCCATACATCTCTGCAATACAACTGGCGACATAAGGCACATATGCAGGCTCATTAGGTCGACCACGTTTTGGCACAGGCGCCAAATAAGGACTGTCCGTTTCTATCAAAATTCTGTCTCTTGGCATATTTTTTGCCGCATCTTTGATATTCAGTGCACTCTTAAAGCTCACTATGCCCGAAAACGAGATATAAAATCCTAAATCCAAAGCACGTTTTGCTGTTTCCCAATCCTCAGTAAAACAATGAATAATGCCATGCTCAGCACCTTCTGCTTTTAGAATATCAATCGTATCTTCTTTGGCATCCCGCATATGGATGACAAGTGGTTTTTTTAGGCTTTGGCTGGCATGAATATGACGAGCAAGACTGGCTTGTTGCTCTTTTTTATTTTCTGTCGACCAGTAATAATCGAGACCCGTTTCCCCTATTGCCCATACATAGTCAGCGTTGGCCGTTTCTATCAACCGCTCAAGTGTGGCCGCTTGTAATACGCTGATATCTTCACAAGGATGGATGCCGACGCTCATGCCAAGATTGAGCGTTTCATCGCCATAGGTCTTGACGATATTGGCAATCTCATCATATTCAGCAAAATCACACATAATTGCCATCGCGCGAGTGACATTGGCTTCTTTCATCGCAGCAATCGCGCCAGACAATTGACCATCGTACTTGGTCAAATCTAAACGGTTGAGATGGCAGTGGCTATCGGTAAACATAAACAATCTCGTTATAGTCATTTTAAAAAAATATTAGAATAAAAAATTCAATTTGTATGGTATTTATTGTTCTGAAGCGCGCGCTTTTCAAGCAATACCTAACAAACTTACTTTTAATGCAATGGCACCTTTTAATATAGCGGAACCCCTAATGCAAAGGCACCACGCGCATCACCTCTTCCATGGTCGTTACACCTTCACTAATGCGCTTCGCACCCGATAGGCGCAGTGGCTGTATACCTTCACGGTAAGCTTGCTGTTTGAGTGCATCTAAATTGGCATCAGCAGCGACCAGTTTTTTCAACTCATTTGATAACGGCATAATCTCATAAAGACCAACGCGACCTTGATAACCGGTATGTCGGCAGTGCTCGCAGCCTTGCGCCTTATAAATTTGTGCTGGTACGGGCGCGCGCCATGGCTGGACGAGCTCCTGCCATTGAATGGCAATCTCACTATCTGGGATCACATCAATCGCTTGTTTGCAATGCGGACATAATGTCCGTAATAGACGCTGCGCCATGATGCCCAAGATAGTCGCTGACGTCAAAAACGGCTGAATACCTAAATCGTGCAGTCGAGTAATAGAGCTTGGCGCATCATTGGTATGCAAGGTTGAGAGCACCAAATGCCCTGTTAATGAAGCTTGCACTGCCATATTGGCAGTCTCAGCATCACGAATCTCACCGACCATAATGATGTCTGGGTCTTGACGCATCAAAGAACGAATACCGTCAGCAAAGTGCAAATCAACCCCTGGATTGACCTGCATTTGATTAAATGCTGACTCAATCATCTCAATCGGGTCTTCAATGGTACAGACGTTTACTTGTTCAGTAGCTAATTGCTTGAGCGTACTATATAAGGTGGTCGTTTTACCCGAACCTGTCGGACCAGTCACCAAGATAATACCATTTGGATGCGCTGTCAGCTCGTGCCAAGTCTCAAGCTGCTTACCCGATAGACCAAGCTGGGCAAAGGAGCGCACGAGCACTTCAGGGTCAAATACCCGCATAACCAGCTTTTCACCAAAGGCGGTCGGCATCGTAGAAAGACGCAGCTCAGTCTCTAAGCCTTTTGGTGTGCGCGTTTTTAGTCGTCCATCTTGTGGCTTGCGTTTTTCTGCTACATTGAGTCGCCCCAAGATTTTAATACGCGCTGTCACTGCCACGATAATTGCGAGTGGCATCTCATAGACACTATGCAGCACCCCATCAATACGAAAACGCACCTTGCCTGTCTCACGGCGTGGCTCTAGATGAATATCACTAGCTCGCTGCTCAAAGGCATACTGCAATAGCCAATCGACGACTTTGACAATATGTTGGTCATTGGCGTCAGGATTGGTATTATCGCCTAGCTGCAATAGTGCTTCGACGTTGGTGATATCAGATGCTGCGCGTTTGTGTAGAGAGTTCGCACCCGCTATTGCTTGCGTAACTTGATAGAACTCCTGACGGTAGCGATTGATTTGCTCAGGATTGATAAATACCGTGCGATAGCTTTTTGACTTAATGAGTTTTTCAATATTGGCATGCCAGTCAGTATAAAACGGCTGATCAGTACCGATAACCACTTCATTAAGCATCACTTCAATCGGCAAGATATGCTGCGAGCGTGCATATTCAAACGACATCAACTGCGTGACCGCCGGTACATCAACCTTTAACGGGTCAATACGGACAAGCGGCATATCTGCTTTGGCAGCCAACCATTGATTAAGCCAAGCCAGCGTTAATTTATTCTCAGTATTATTATCAAGTGCATGACCATTTGGCAAACCAAACTCGCTGATAGTCAATAGCGGATGCTGCCCCTTATTGCGGCGACTAGTAATGACGAGATTATAACCCCGTTGGTCTATCACTTGATCTGCCAGCAGCTCATCAAGGCACCAACGCAAATCAATCACTATCGAATACTGTTGAGCAGCCATATTTTTCTTCTTCTATGTTGTAGAGCATTTGGTCAGCGACGATATTTATCTTAACTATATTGTGTTGATATTCGTTATCTGTAATTCACCTGAATCTATCAACTGAAAACTTACATCAACAGATTTATAGCACATGATAAAGGAAGTATTAACCTCTTTATGACGATAAGCAGGGCGTGGGTCTTGTGCTATCAACGCTTTAATATTATCAAGATCAGGCATAAGCAATTGTTTTTGCATTTTATGAATGACCGCGTTTACCGTTGATTTTTCATTCTTAGAGATTTCTTCTACTTCATTTTGAACATGTTGATTGTCTATAATTTGCACAAACTGCTCATAGGCAACTTCAGTGATAATAACATCCAACAAATGCGGCGCAGAGGGCGCAAAACCGCTATGAGCATTAGGAATTGCATCACTATAAGCCACATAGGGCTTGATATCGATAATTGGTGTACCATCTATCATATCAGCACCACTAATGATAAGTAACACGCGCCCCTCTATAATTTCAATCCGTTCAAGCTTAACCACAGACAATCCAAGCGCTGAAGGTCGATACATACTACGACTGGCAAATACTCCTATCTTCTGATTACCGCCCAAACGTGGCGGTCGCACTTGCGCACGAAAGCTGCTATCCGCTTTATTAGCCTGTTTATCTTTCTGTAAATAGTGGTGATGAAACTGCCAGCTGACCCAAATATGGCTAAAATCTTCCAAACCAACAAACGCAGCTGGCGTATCATAAGGCGCAATCATCTCAATGACACTGGTCAATGCAACCAAATTTGGCTGTCTTGGTGCGCCAAATTTTTGTGAAAGTGGGGCATGATGGTAGCCGATAATTGGTGCTATATGATTATGCAAAAAAGAAGCAGTCTGACAAGACATAAATTAAATCCAAAAAAACAGGTTTTTATAGTTCCACATAAGTGCTATACAAGCCAGCTGTGACTAATTATAGATAATAACTCACTAACGATATTCCATTTTATCATGCTATACCAAAGCCGCTTGACGGATTTTTATTTTAAAGTTTGTTATGATGAGCGAGAAATTTATTGAGAATGGCTTGCATTCATCAATAATGGCTTAAAAATCGCGGTCATGCGCGCCGCATCAGCTTATAACGCCGAATAATAATGTTAAAATAACGAAGTGATGGCTTAATTAGCATTGATAGCATTCATCTTCTATTAAAATTTTGTACCATTTTGACTTTATCATGGAAAATGGGTATTTAGCACTTATTTAGATTGATACAGATTACCACTTACTAACGAGGAATTTATGTCAAAACTCCGCACCGAAACGGTTACAGAGGTTCATCATTGGAATGATGCACTATTTAGCATCAAAACCACACGCGACGACGGCTTACGTTTTCGTAATGGTGAGTTTGCGATGATTGGTTTGGTCGTTGATGGCAAGCCTTTGCTGCGAGCTTACTCAATTGCCAGTCCTAATTATGAAGAACATTTGGAGTTTTTCTCCATTAAAGTACAGGACGGTCCATTAACGTCGCGTTTGCAACATATTAAAGTTGGTGATGAGCTATTGGTCAGTAAAAAACCAACGGGCACTCTCGTATTAGATGATCTCTTGCCGGGTAAGAACCTCTATATGCTGTCAACCGGTACAGGTGTTGCGCCATTTTTAGCATTAGCACGTGACCCTGAAGTCTACGAGCGTTTTGAAAAGATCATTTTGGTACATGGTGTGCGCGGTATTAGTGACTTGGCTTATCGTGAAATGTTCGAAAACGAGCTGCCGAATGATGAAATTTTTGGTGAAGATTTCCGTAAAAAATTCATTTATTATCCGACTGTCACTCGCGAAGAGTTTAGAAACACCGGTCGTATTACCGACTTAATGAAATCTGGCAAATTTTTTGAAGATATTGGCCTGCCTCCTATGAACAAAGAAGATGATCGCGTCTTAATATGCGGTAGCATGCCGTTTAATGCTGAAGTCTCAGCTATTTTGGATGATTTCGGTCTAACGGTCTCACCGCGTATGGGTGTACAGGCAGATTATGCCGTTGAACGCGCCTTCGTTGGTTAAAATCTGAATTTTTATTCAAAATATAATAAATAATTCTTGACGGATAATTTTAGGCTGCTATAATACGCAGCCTATACAGAGATAACCCTGTAGCCCAATTCGATAATGTTTGGCAGTATATAAACTTTATCACCTAACACGCCGGTGTGATGGAATTGGTAGACATGACGGATTCAAAATCCGTTGCCTTTAAAAGCGTGTCGGTTCAAGTCCGACCACCGGTACCATATATAAAAGCGATTGTTAATTGATTTAACACATTATTAGTCGCTTAAAAAAGCCTCCTTATCGGAGGCTTTTTTGTGTACAGATTTTGAGCATTACTGCGGCAACAAGACATGCTTGCTCTTTTGGTAGGCAGACAGACCATCTGCGCCCAACTCTCGACCGATACCACTTTGTTTGAAACCACCCCAACCAGCTTCCGGCAAGACTATTTGTTGCTCGTTCATCCAAATATGACCCGCTTGGATTTGTAGCACCATATCTAACGCTGCTTTTTCATCAGCACTGACAATGGTCGCTGCCAACGCATATTTGCTGTCATTGGCTAAGCGAATGGCCTCTGCCTCCTCTGTAAAGGTTGTAGTTACCAATATGGGTCCAAACACTTCTTCCATCCATAGTTGACTGGTCGCTGGTACGTCCGTATAAATGGTTGGCGTCGCAAAATATCCTGAGCCATCCACTATCTCGCCACCAGTGAGGCAATTAAGATGTTCAGCCGCTGCAATATCAAAGTATTTTTTGACTTGATTAAGTTGCTGTGCGCTCACCAGAGGACCCATTTGCGTACTGATATCAAAGCCATCACCAATATGCAGACTCTCTGTTTTTGCCTTTAATATCTTAAATAACGACTGCTTGATGTCTTGATGGACCAGCAGCCTTGAGGTAGCAGAGCAGATTTGACCTGCATTGGTAAATATACCACCGATTATTAAGTCACAAGCGTAATCGATATCAGCATCTGCGCACACAATGATGGCTGATTTGCCACCAAGCTCTAAGCTAATATCTTTGATACCTTTTGCCGCTTGACTCATCACTTTTTCGCCGACCACATTACTGCCGGTAAAAGACACTTTATCAATCTGTGGGTGACTGGTCATAGCAGCACCTACTTCGGCACCGCCGGGTAAGATATTGACTACCCCTTTTGGCATATTGATAGCCGATAAGATATTGCCCAGCATTAATTCAGGTAATAGTGTCACCTCAGACGGTTTTAACAGTACGGTACAGCCGGCAGCCAATGCAGGGGCTAACTTCCAAGCAGTGGTCACCATCGGAAAATTCCACGGGACGATAAGCGCACAAATACCAACGGGTGCATAGGTCTTTAATAAGCGTATGCCCGATTCACTTGTAGAGACCTCAGACCATGTCTCTTGCGCTGTAATCAGATTGGCATAATAACGATAGCAAGCAATTGCATCACTGACGTCTATTTTTGCCTCCTCTATTGGCTTGCCATTATTTAATACCGATAACCCAACCAATTTATCAAACTGCTGCTCCATAGACTCTGCAATCGCATTCAGATAACGTGCACGCTCGCTTACGGTAGTTTGTGACCAACTGGCATAGGCATCAGAGGCAGCGTTGACCGCAGTTTCTACATGAGCACTAGTACACAAGCGCGTCGTTGCAATTACTTCTCCTGAATTTGGGTCATATAAGGGATGAATATCTGTCTCGTCACCTCTTTCAGCCGTCTCAACAGCTACCCAGTTACCATTTATATATGCCGCATTAAGTACCACATCATTTTGCATCGTCTGTTTTGCGATGTCTCGTGTTAAGCCGTCAGAATTATTCATTATTGTATTACCTTGTATTTTAAATACTGTTTGTATGACAGTTTTCCAAATCATCTATTATTAAAGAAAAGCTCATTAACCTATCTCTGTATGAGTCATCTTGCAAAAAAAACAGTCGATTTAACCTTTAATCAGGTAAAACCGACTGTTAGCCTAGCATCAGGCTATAGGTACATTTTTTAATATAAAAGATGCGCCACGCTAGTAATGACCACCAAGCTGATAAGCGTACGAAAAATGAAAATCATAAACAGCTCTAGCACATTAAGCTTGATATTTGATTTCAAGATCAGTGCACCTACTTCAGACATATAGATAATCTGGGTGATAGAAGCTGCACCAACGATAAATCTTGTCATCTCACTCTCAATACTCTTACCAACCAAAGCCGGCAAATACATATCGGCAAAGCCCATA
>NZ_DATIRM010000298.1:0-1879 GCF_035469765.1 Psychrobacter sp. | reverse complement strand
GTATAGACGACTGCTTGCTGACGTGCTTCAGGCGTCATATTTTTTGCCACCTATTGAGCGACAGCAATCTCAGGATGATAGGTGGCATCGACACTATTGGCACGGTTGCGATCTTCACACAACACCTGACCAGCACCATCGACCAACACGCTACCAAACGGCTCATCACCCGCTTCTAGAGCTTCGCCAGCAAGCTCAATAGAGCGACGTAAATGAATCATCCAAGTCTCCTTTATTATCTTTTCACGAGTAAATTGCACTTCCTTTTGCAATCTACCTTACACCTTATTGCATCATATCTAAATCGCATCGAAGTATTTATGACAACTATCGGTCTATGATGGATTGTTCTGATTCATCACATCAATGACTGGTGGCATAGGTTTTGACAGTTTACCTTCTGCTTGCAACTCTTTTGTGGTTTTGGCATCAATAGCAAGACCAGCAATCAGCGCAATGTCTTTCACAGCTTTACGCTGACGAGTCGCAAAGCTCACTGGCACCATACGTGCAAACTCATAAATGTACAAATAAGACTCCTCACCACCTTCAAAGTCTTCATCATCCTCTAAACGAATGCCACCAATTTTAGCCAAATCCGATAGCATCTCGTTTTCTTCAGCAGTTAGACCACAATCGGTAATACCAAAGCCGGTCATGAAACCATTTGCCCACTGTTTCAATGCCATCACGCGCTCGTATAAGTCATGTTCATCATCTGGCACAAGCGGCGTATAAGAATAAGCATCATCCTTGTCTTTTAACTGAAAGACGATGTCTTCTGCTTCTTCAGTCAATAAAGTTAACGCCTCATCAGGTAGCGGCGCAAAACTCAGTTCCTCAAACACTTTCGCCCAAACTTGCTCATCAGGCGCATTGCAGGCAGTCATCAGCCCTGTCATCATACCATGCACCTCACTGACTGACACATCTGTCCAGTCATCAAAAGCCTTTAACCACGTGTTCCAACCAGAGATATTGTCATTCATACTCGATGTCCTAATAATTGATATTACATATAAAATAAATGCAGTACGATGTCAGCTGTTATCGACAAAGCAGCTACTGATAAAAATAAAATAAGCCCAGTGTCGGCAATTACTTTGTTGGTATAGATATTATGCGGTCACCTATGGCATTATTAAACGCAGACAACAAAATTCATTTACGCTTACTTGTTAAGGATAAAAACTGACTATGTATGACCAACTTAGAATATTAGAAAAAATGATACTCGACATCAAAAAACAGTATCAGCTTGTCAGTGCTGAACTTAGCAGCATCAAGCAACAACCCCTCACCGACCCAAAAGAGCTCGCCGCCTTAAAAACAAAGCTAGATAGCAGCCATACAGAATGCGATGGCGCAAAAAAGCAATTTAGTGATCTCGATAAGCGCTATCAAAGCCTAGCCGAAGCGCATCATATGATTGGCGAAGAGCAAGATAAACTACATAAGCAGATTAAGCTGCTAGAACAACAAAATCATGATCTGAAACAGCATAATAATGAATTAAAACAGCAGTATAGCGAAATCAATCAACAAAATAGCGACCTAAAAAAGAAAAATGAATTGGCAGCTGAGCGTACACAAGTCGTCTTACAACGCCTAACGCGTATCGATCAAACTGAAGGCTAGCGAACGCTTATTATACCCGCCTACCTCATCCCCCTTTACTGACCAGACATTGTAGGATCTATCATGACCGATGACCATAAAAAAACCGTGGAAAAACAGCTGCAAGACAACCAAGTAGAAAAAGCTCAGGCACAAAAATCTGTATCAAATAACGCCAATATGCCAACCAATACACAAAGTAACGCTGCCAGACCGGATGCGAAAGTCACTAGCGCACCTGAACCACAAATTAAGAAAGTTG
>NZ_DATIRM010000297.1:0-7100 GCF_035469765.1 Psychrobacter sp. | reverse complement strand
GCTGCAAAATAACCAAGTAGAAAAAACTCAGGCACAAAAATCTGTATCAAATAATGCCAATATGCCAACCAATACACAAAGTAACGCGGCCAGACCGGATGCGAAAGTCACTAGTGCACCTGAACCACAAATTAAGAAAGTTGATATTGCGATTGCTGGTGTCACTTATCCCATCTACTGCCCAGTACATGAGCAAGAAGAATTGCATGCGGCTGTTTCATATATCAACGACTTTGCTCTAAATTTAAAAAGAGATGCACCAAGTCTTAGCCAAGAAAGCTTGCTGGTATTATCCTGCTTAAATTTATATGAAAAAATCCAAACTCATGAAAGAAACGCAGAAGACCGTACGCAGCAAGACAAGCAATCTGTAGCGCTACTGAATAAAGTTATCCAAGACGCTCATTCTATTTTATAAGCCAGTGCTATTTTTTGATGCTTATAAATACATCAAACGCTTAGTTTTTATAAACTAAGCGTTTTTTATGATTGGTAGATAAGCATTTTTTTATACTTATTATTGATAAGTTTTGCCTGCATGAAAATCTGCTTGGTGTTCATAATTACAAAAGAACAGTTCACTAGGTATTTCTTTACCAGTAACCTCTGGTGCTACGGCAGGCTTAGTCTCAAGTACGCCTCGATACTCAGCCAAGCTATTACCACAAAAATTACACTGACGCGGTGTGATGATATCGCCTTTTTTTGGCATCATGCTTTTGGGCGCACGCGGGTACATAAACTTATAAAAGCCCCACATCGAAACCCAGATAATGAGGATAATAATAATAACGGCTGACACGGCAGCGCTCCTTCAAATATGGCTGAGTACATTATAAACTCAACGCTCCAGAATAATCACATAAAAAACTGGCTACATTGAGCCAGTTTTTATTTTATAGAATACATTATTTATAGTCGGTGAAAAGTAATATCGATACAACACGTACTGCTGGTGCAAATTTTTTTTGCTTGCTGTGCCTACGCAGACAGAGGCTGCAAAAAATTTACACCAGCAGTACTGTAGCGACTTTAAAGTATTTCAACTATAGCTTTCATCATGACTAAACTATAATTGTAGCTCACTGATATCGGCAACCGTCAAGAATAATGCACGCACTTGCTTGAGCAGTGCTAAGCGATTGGCTTTGAGTGCCGCATCTTCACTATTAACCATCACATCGGCAAAGAATTGCGTTAATGGTGCATCTAAGCTGACCAAGGTTTGCAATACTTGCGTATAGTTGGCAGTATTAAGTAATGGTGTGACATCCAATTGCGCTTGTTGCACCGTCTGATATAGAGTTTTTTCAGCATCCTCAGTCAGTAGCGATGCATTAACCTCATCAGCTACCGCGCCCTCAGATTTCGCCAAAATATTGGCAACGCGCTTGTTTGAATCAGCCAACATCGACGCTTGTGGCAATTCGCTAAACCTTTGAACAGCGCGAATACGCTGATCAAAATCAAGAGGCATATGCGGATTAATCGCCTGTACGGCTTGAATGGTATCGACGCTAACGCCTTGCTCAGTATACATTGCTCGATAGCGCGAGTTTAAAAATGCCATTACTTGAGTAAAGGTATCACCCATCTTGGCAATCTTGCTACCGTCGCCAGAGCTATAGCCTTTAATCGCTTGCTCGACCAACGCTACTAGATTAATGGGCAGCTGCTTTTCAATCAAAATACGCAAAATACCAATCGCTGAACGACGTAAACTAAACGGATCTTTTGAGCCAGTCGGCGCTTGACCAATAGCAAAAATGCCCACTAGCGTATCTAAGCGATCTGCCAATGCTAAGCAAATCCCAACCGGTGTTTTTGGTAATACATCACCGCTGAACTTAGGCAAATACTGCTCTTCTAAACTTGCTACCACTGCTTCAGGCTCATTATTCAGACGCGCATAATAAGTACCCGCGATACCCTGCAATTCAGGATACTCACCAACGAGTGAGCTTGCCAAATCTGCTTTAGATAAAATCGCGGCACGTACCGTATCATCGATATCAATCTGCTGCCCTTGCTGCTGCATCAAGGCAGCGATAAAGGCAGCGAGCTTAGCAATACGCTCAGACTTCTCCCAAATCGTACCCAATTTATCTTGGAATACGCGGTTTTTAAGATTTTCAGTCAGCGCAAATAGCGGCTGCTTTTGATCTTGTAAGAAGAAAAACTCTGCATCAGCCAAGCGCGGACGTACAACCTTCTCATTACCTTCGATAATTTGATTGGGGTCTTTTGACTCAATATTAGTGATAAAGATAAAATAAGGCTGCAATTTGCCTGCTTTATCCGTTAAACAAAAATACTTTTGATCTGCTTGCATGGTAGAGATGAGCGCTTCTTGCGGGACTTGTAAAAAACGCGCCTCAAAGCTTGCACGAAGAGCAATAGGGAAATCAACCAAAGCAGTGACTTCATCTAACAAGCTCTGCGGTACGATAGCGTCAGAGTTGACCTCGTCTGCCAATGCTTTGACTTGATTTTTAATGAGCATTTGGCGCTTATCAAAATCTACCACCACTTTTAAGCCATCAAGCAGTTGCTCATAATTGTTAGCATGCGCAATCTCATGATATTCAGGACTATGGAAGCGATGACCACGCGTTTGACTACCCGTCTGATGACCTTGGATAGTCGCATCAATGACAGCATCATTTTGCATCAAGACTGCCCATTGTACCGGACGCACGAATTCATTGCGGCTCGCGCCTGAACGCATACGCTTAGCAATTGGCAAATTATCAAGTGCGGTTTGAAAAATAGCAGGTAGTAGCTCAGTAGTCGCCTGCCCCTCAATGGTTTGCACATAACCAACGTAGTCGCCTTTATCCGTGTTAATAGTGGTCAACTCGCTGGCCTCAATTCCTAAGCCTTTTGCAAATCCCATCGCAGCACGGGTAGGATTACCATCCGCATCAAACGCCGCTTTAATTGCAGGTCCACGTTTTTCTTCAGTACGGTTAGGTTGCTTAGCACTAATGCCTTCAATCTGAATCGCTAGACGACGCGGTGCAGCAAAGGCTTTGATGCTATCAAAGCTAATATCAGCGTCTGCTAATTGCTCAGTGACACTGGCTTGCAATGCGTCACGTAAAGGTTTTAGGCTTTTTGGAGGCAGCTCTTCACACCCCAGTTCAAATAAAATGGTACTCATGGGATGCTCCTATTTAGTAGTAGATTGGTTATTGTCGGTATTTTCTATTTCTAAGCCTTCTGCTGCCACTTCATCTTTTGGCAAATACTTATCAAGCGCCGCTTGACGATGGGCGTCATCAGCCAATGGGAAGCCTAATTTTGCACGTGCTTCGACATAACCAAAGGCAACTTTGCGTGCCAGCGTACGTACACGGAGAATAAAGCGTTGACGCTCAGTGACTGAAATCGCACCGCGTGCATCAAGTAAGTTAAAGGCATGCGACGCTTTTAGTACCATCTCGTAAGCTGGCAATGGTAAACCTGCTTCGACCAACTTATCCGCTTGCTGCTCATAAAAGTCAAACATCTGCCCCATCATCGGTACATCGGCATGCTCAAAGTTATAGGTAGACTGCTCAACTTCATTTTGATGAAAGACATCACCATAAGTGACACGACCAAACTCACCATCTGCCCAAACTAAGTCATATACGCTATCAACGCCTTGTACATACATCGCTAGACGCTCAAGACCATAAGTAATCTCGCCTGTCACAGGGAAACACTCAATACCGCCCACTTGCTGGAAGTATGTAAACTGAGTCACTTCCATACCGTTTAGCCAAATCTCCCAACCTAGTCCCCATGCACCTAGCGTTGGCGACTCCCAGTTGTCTTCAACAAAACGCACATCATGTACCAATGGATCGATACCAATCGCCTCAAGTGAACCTAAATATAGCTCTTGAATATTAGGCGGATTGGGCTTGAGCACCACTTGAAACTGATAATAATGTTGCAAACGGTTTGGATTGTCACCGTAGCGACCATCGGTTGGACGACGTGATGGCTGCACATAAGCAGCATTCCAACGCTCAGGACCTAATGAGCGCAAAAATGTTGCGGTATGAAACGTACCTGCCCCAACTTCCATATCATAAGGCTGCAAGATAACGCAGCCCTTATCCGCCCAATAATTCTGTAAGGTTAAGATTAAATCTTGAAAAGTCATCGGTTCGGCGTTTTTTGCTTGTGATGTCATAGTTTGGCGTGTCATAGTAAAATCACTGTGAATGAGTGTTATGAGATAAATCTTTGATAGCGCTCGTATCGCTTACGCAGTAACGATGCTATTTGCTTGCTCACCTTACTAAAAATTGACTATTTTATCTATATTTACCTGAACTAAATTTATATATCAGGCAGCAATATCAAGTTTTCTAAGCAATTAATGACTAAAACCTAGGGCTAAAGACAGTCATTACGATAAACAAAAAAATACCCAAATGCGCGAGCATCTGGGCAGGAGGAAAGGTATGTCTTGGGCATCCTGATTATTCAGGCTTTTTGTTTTTTGGGGTACGTCTATCTCTTACTAGACTTCTTTACTTCAGCGCTACTTTACTGATAAGACTGGCTGTTCGCTTTTGGCATAATTATCCATAAGATTATATAGATCAAAACGCCAGGTACTGCTGCGCTTAAGGTTGAGACAATAAAGAACAGCAACCTCACCCACGTTGGTGACCAACCGACATATTCTGCGATGCCGCCCATCACGCCCGCTATCATGCGATTGTTCTGTGAACGATGTAACTTTGCTAATTTAGCCAAATCAAATACCTCTTTTATAATTATTTTATTACAGCTCTTATAAATTTTTTACGATTTTAAGCTATAGACCTTTTTTAATCTATAGACATTAAAGCTGTTTTGCGTTTGCCTTTTGAGCTTATGTAATTAGTATAGCAATCATTCTGCTTATATCTGTTGACTATATAGATGTGCTTTGTGAATTTATGCTACTTGAACTTACTCTAACCTCTCATTAACAGGCGTAAACCCCTGATTTTAAATACTTATTTCAAATTGTTTCAATAACCCCTTTGTTTCTCGTGTATTACATCTTTTGTTACAATCTCATTATTTTCTAATAAGAATAAGCGATTGTATTTTATGCTACCAACTTAAAAAGTTATGACTGATGCATGTGATGCATAGAGAAGAATAAAGAGCTAATCAAAGTTAATAAGCAGATAAATCATAATCTTATAAAAAAACACGTCATAAAATAACGCCAATTTACAATAATATACGGGTAAGTCGTCAAGAACCTTTATACCATGCTCATAAATACCGAAAACTTTAGACCACTAAAAATAAATTGCACCCAGTAAGTGTAAATAAGGACAGCTATGTACGAGTCAGGATTGATGATTGGGCATTTTGAGCCGCTACATTTAGGGCAAATGCGCAGTATTTTAGATGCAGCAGGACAGGCAAAAACCTTATATATCGTCATTATGGCGCATCCATCGCCGCATCCAGATTTTAAAATCACTTTACAAGATAAAGCACGTTGGTTGCAGATGGCTTGTACTGACTTACCTTTTATACATATTCATACGACTGATGAAATTGAGCTGCCAGTACATGAAAGCTTCGCTGAGGTCACTATTGATATCACTGCCAGCAATGCCAAGCTGCAACGTTTAAAAGAAGCTTTAAATTTGCCATCTGAAACTGCATTGTTTGTCTCAGAGAACCACCCGTTAGCACAGTCTGATGTTTGTAAGCAGCTAATCATACCGGTAGTCACGACCCCGCTACAGCCTGACTTTGACTCTTATGCCATTGCACGCAATCCGGTCGCACATTGGTCAGCGCTGCATCCGCAAGCACGCAGCGACTATACTAAAACGGTTGCTATTGTGGGCGGAGAAAGTTCTGGTAAGACCACACTGGTGCATAAGCTTGCTAACTATTATGGTGCCAGCTTTGCGCTTGAGATGGGACGACTATATGTTGGTACAGATTTAGGCGGTACTGAGATTGGACTACAATATAGTGATTACGGACCCATTGCCCTGCACCATACCCAAGCGATTCGTGATGCCGCTGCAAGTGCCACTGCCCCTGTGACGATTATTGATACCGATTTTGTCACTACCCAAGCCTTTTGTGAAGAGTATGAAGGGCGCACCCACCCTTTTGTATCAGCTTGCATTGATGAGTTCCGCTTAGACCATACGATTATGCTTGATAACAATACGCCATGGGTTGACGATGGTATGCGCTCATTGGGCACAGCTGAGGCACGTGGTCGTTTTGAGCAGCGACTATTGGATATTTTCGCCCGTCATCATATCGAGCCGCATATGATTGATGAGCCAGATTATGATGCGCGCTATCAGCAGGCGTTGTTATTTATTGACCAGTATATTTATGGTCAATAGCCGTAACGGATAAGCATCTCTTATTAAAAAAGACACTTTTAGCACCATTATTTACTTTAGGAATATAACGCTATGCGCATTCAGCTACTAGACAATATCACTGGAAAATGGGCGATACAATGGATTGTCATTTGGTTTATTTGCGGCGTGCTTGCTCTATCCGCAGGGTTTTGGCTGACCACCGAACATACGACGCTCGATTGGTTTTACTTAGGCGTGTCTTTTATCGGGCTAGTCTGCGTGGTTTCACTGTCCTTTCGTAAAAACATCTTAGGTAATGGCTTTGGTATGGGTGCGACAGCTGGTGAAGTCGTCGTACAAGCGACCTCTGGTGCTGTTGGTCTCATGCTTGCACCGTTGTTCAACTTCTTTACCCATGTCTACGGTATTTTTTATTGGTCAAAGCATACCGATGCCGATGGTGACATGGTACCCAAATCTGCGAGCAAATGGATTTGGCTACTGACTATTAGCTTTATGGTGATTGGGCTGGCATTATTTCCAACAATCAATGACTTATTGGCAAGCTATGGCTACGCTGTCATTGAAGATGACAATAGTAAATTTTTGGGTATTATTTCTTTCTTCTGGATTAACGTCATCGCTTTTGTGCTTTCTATTACGGCTCAGGCGGCAATGATTCTGCGCTATTCTTTTAATTGGTGGTTATGGATTGTCGTCAACTTTGTCTGGCTCATTGTGAACCTCATGTCTGGTAAC
>NZ_DATIRM010000296.1:0-8039 GCF_035469765.1 Psychrobacter sp. | reverse complement strand
GTGATAGCTTCTTCGTTGCTACGTAAGTTTGGCGCAAAACCACCTTCATCACCAACGG
The DNA here is from genome assembly GCF_035469765.1 of Psychrobacter sp. Classification (GTDB taxonomy): domain Bacteria; phylum Pseudomonadota; class Gammaproteobacteria; order Pseudomonadales; family Moraxellaceae; genus Psychrobacter. The sequence goes on along the minus strand of NZ_DATIRM010000296.1, from coordinate 7,981 downwards.
CTGTATTTAGGCCTTGTGATTTTAAAACAGACTTCAAGCTGTGGAAAATCTCTGTACCAGCACGCAGCGCTTCTGAGAAGCTGGTAAAACCAACCGGCTCAATCATAAACTCTTGGATATCAACAGTATTATCCGCATGCTCGCCACCGTTTAAGATATTCATCATCGGTACAGGCATCGTCAACGACGTCTGATTACGCAAGTTGGCAATATATTGATATAATGGTAGATTCTGTGATTTAGCAGCGGCTTTGGCAGTGGCAAGTGACACAGCTAGCATTGCATTAGCACCAAGGCTTTCTTTGTTTTCTGTACCATCTAGCGCAATCATTGCATCATCAATGCCTTGCTGCTCAGTCACGTCTTTGTCGATCAAAGCACTGCGTATCTGACTATTAACATTAGAAACGGCTTTTTTGACGCCTTTACCCATATAGCGAGTTTTATCGCCATCACGTAACTCAAGCGCTTCACGTGAGCCTGTTGATGCGCCACTTGGAGCAGCAGCACGTCCGACAGTGCCATCAGCTAAGGTAACATCAGCTTCAATGGTTGGGTTGCCGCGCGAGTCTAAAATTTCACGAGCGCGAATGTCTTTAATTGCGGTGACGTTGTTGGTTTCTTCAGCGTACATAATGTCTGTTAATTCCTTTGGTCATGCCAAGTTTAGGGCGTAAATAACGGCAGTTAGAATACAAAAAAGATAAAGCAAAATATCGTATAGTAATGCGCAAAAAACAGCTTTAGTGATTAATACAATCAGCTCATTTTAAACGTGATTAACGGTTTATTTCATCCCTTAACCATTAGCTATAGTGCTTGGTATCATAGCATAAATTTCGCCAAACTATCCTTATCTTGCAGCAACGGATGGTCATAAAATCGCCCATCGATAGTCAAATGACTAGCCATCAATTTATCTCAGTACATATGATATCAAACGTCATATAACTCTTATGCTTTTGTTAGACGTTCCGCTCTAGTGTGGGAGCCAGATACCGTATTATCAAGGTCAACCTTTGTTTTAAAATGGGTTAAGCGTAGCGCATTCATCAATACTGAAATAGAGCTAAGCGCCATAGCAGCAGCCGCAATCATAGGGTTTAAAAAACCAAAAGCGGCGAGCGGAATACCAAGGCAATTATAAATAAAGGCAAAAAATAGATTTTGTTTGATATTGCGCAGCGTTGCATTCGCAATTTTTTGCGCAGCATCGATATGCATCAGCGACTCGCCCATCAAGCGTGCAGAGGCACTATGTTGAGCAACATCAGTGCCTTCAAACATCGCAAAACTGGCATCGGCGGTTGCCATCGCTGGCGCGTCATTAACACCATCCCCTGCCATTGCTACTTTATGACCAGCTGTTTGCAGCAATGCAATCTGGCTGGCTTTATCACGTGGGCTCATTTTGCCATAAGCTTGCTCGATGCCTAGCTGCCCTGCGACATGATCGACGACAGATTGTTTATCACCACTCATCAAAATGACATTAATACCAGCATCTTGTAATGCAGTTATGGCTTGTGGCGTATCTGATTTTAAGTCATCGGCTAAAGCAAAAGCCCCAAGCGCTTCATCATTAATACTAATCGCAACAGTGCTGGCAATTTGCCATACTTTTGGCATCAGTTTTGGCAGCATCAAATTAGCAAACTCTGCAGTACCGACCTTTACCAAACCTAAGCCTTCAATATTTGCCTGTATACCTGCGCCCTTGATAACACTAATATCAGTCACGTTAAATAAGGGTAAACCGCGCGCTGTCGCTGCATTAACCAAAGCGGTTGCAAGTGGATGGCTCGCATGAGCCTCGACACTGGCGACTATTTGCAAAACATCATCAACCGCTATGGATTTATCCACCATGACTTCATCGACGATGGTCGGTTTACCAATGGTTAAGGTGCCAGTCTTATCAAGCACCACAGTGTCGATATTACCTGCTGCTTCAAGGCTTTGCGCATCTTTAAACCAAACGCCGTGACGCGCTGCAACACCCATACCCGCCATAATCGCCGCTGGCGTGGCTAGACCAAGCGCACACGGACAAGCAATGACCAAGACCGATACCGCATGCATTAAGGCAGTATCAACCATACCCGTTAGCCACCATGTCAGCCCAAAGGTGATCAAAGCAATGGTGACTACGACTGGGACGAATACTGCCGTTACTCTATCGGCAAGGCGCGCTAAATTGGCTTTTGAGCCTTGAGCATCGCTGAGGGCTTGTACCATATCACCAAGTTTAGTATCGCTACCTTTGGCACGTACTCGGTATAATAAGCTGCCGTTTTCAACCAAAGCACCGGCTAATAAACCATCGCCTATTTCTTTTTTAAGCGGTACTGACTCACCGGTTAAATGACTTTCTACACACCAGCCAGCACCATCGATGACTACTCCATCAGTTGCGACGCGGCTGCCTTGCTTAGCACGCAAGATATCATCTACTTGCACTTCTTTTAGGGTGATATTTTTAAACTCACCATTTGGCTGCTGCTGCTCAACTTCGTCTGGTGTTAACGACAATAGTAAATCGATACTATTCAAACTGTGCTTTTTGGTGCGCTCTTCAAGATATTTACCCGTGCGCACAAAAGCAATAACCATCACCCCTGCTTCAAAATATACTGCAGGACTGCCACTCTCACCATGACCGCCAGCATGCCCACTTTGCAAGAGACTGTTTAAAGTGCCATCACCATGGGTCAGCCATAGATAAGTGGAATACGCCCAAATAGTAACGGTACCGATAACGACCAATACGTCCATATTGGCAAGACCGCCTTTAATAGACGCCCAAGCACTTTTGTAAAACGGCAGTGCAAAACCAAACTGTACAATCGTCGCTAGGATAAACTGCATCCAAACCGGTGGCATCCACGCCATACCTTGACCAACAACCATGCCAGCCATACCAACTAAAAATGGCACCAAACAAATCCAAAGCCCAATTAATCGCCACGGATACTGAGTTTCTGTATCCTCATTCGTCTTCTCAAACAAACTATCAGCCGCCTGCAAATTGGCAACAAAACCAGTTTTATTCACCCATTCTGTCACTTGCTCAGGTGTCGTCTGCGTCGGATCATAATCCACATTGGCAGTCTCACCTGCGAAGTTCACACTCACCTCATAGACTGATGGCTTCTTATTCAACACCTTTTCGATTCGTGATGCACAAGCCTGACACGTCATGCCCTCAATCGCCAGTTGCAAATGCGCACGCTCAGGCGCAAGCGGCGTATTGGACTCAATGTCAGTCTCAACCTCGTAGGCATTGTGATTATGGTTGTGAGTATCAGCATGGGTAGAATCATTCATAGATATAACTCGATATAGCATTTATAAAATAGTATGAAATACAAAAAGGGCTTATAAATATAAAAACATTTAATGGCTATTTTGGTCAATTAATTCAATCAATACAGTAAAAAATATATAGATAATAAATATTAGATATTTACAGTCTAACATTTCTAACATTTCTAACATTGCCAGCACTTTAGCCGAGCTTTACCTGAACCTTATCTGAGTATGGCCACTAAAAAACCAGCTACAGCAGCTGGTTATTCAGTTGTATATTCGGCGGGCAATTATGCATTGGCAACGGTTGCATCAAAGCCTGCTTCGTCGATAGCTGATGCAATGGCTTCCGCACTAGTCTTGCTATCATCAAAGGTTACTGTCGCTTGATTATCAGCGAGTTCGATACTGATGTCATCTAAACCATCGATATCTGCGGTTGCGTTATGGACACTTGCTACACAACCGCCACAAGTCATGCCATCAATTTTAATAATACGTGTTTGGTTCGCCATGTTAGGCTCCTTATTTTTATCTGTGAATAAACGGCTTATATGTTCTCTTACTATCCATACTGATTACAGTAGTATCAATCTAACATAAAGCTTATCGGTGCTAATGACAGTAAGTTTAGGTATCTCCTTTTTAACCGAACTTAATCCTCATAACGCGGATTTTGCGGGGCATCAATAGGAAATGGCTGAGTGACATAATCTACCATACTGATTGCCGCTGTAAAGGCATGGATGCTGGTCTTAGTATCATCATAACGCAACAATGCCGTATGACTGTCAGCATCTAGCTCAATAGCCGTGACGCCCGTGATATTCTTCAAAGCGATCATGACGCTCTCTAAACCTTCTGCATCATTGATGTTTTCGATGCTTACTTGTGCCACTTTAATCGCCATTGTATTATCCTCACATTACTGATGATATTAATGAGTATCCAAGATCTCAAAGCCTTTGACCAAGACATCAAGCTGCTTAAGCTGACGCAAGAACGGCTCTAACTGGCTCATACGTAGTGCACACGGACCATCACATTTTGCCACCTCTGGATTTGGATGCGCTTCCAAAAACAATCCTGCCAATCCAGTTGCTATACCCGCACGTGCAAGGGTAGTAATCTGCTCACGGCGTCCGCCCGCGCTATCACTACGCGCGCCCGGCTGCTGTAAGCTGTGCGTCACATCAAAGAATACCGGAATATCCATCTGCTTCATGGTATCAAAGCCCAGCATATCGACCACCAAATTATTATACCCAAAAGCACTACCACGCTCACACAGGATAAGCTTATCGTTACCGCCTTCAAGGCACTTATTGACGATATGACGCATCTCATGCGGGGCTAAAAACTGCGCTTTTTTAATATTAATAATCGCATCGGTCTTTGCCATCGCATGGACTAAATCCGTCTGACGGGATAAAAATGCAGGCAGCTGGATAATATCCGCAACTTCGGCAACTGGTGCCGCTTGATAAGGTTCGTGCACATCGGTGATAATCGGCACTTGGAATTTTTCTTTGATTTGCCCAAGCCAATCGATACCCTGCTCTAGCCCCGGCCCACGATATGAGGTCAAGCTTGAACGATTGGCCTTATCAAAGCTGGCTTTAAACACATAGCCAATACCTAATCGCTGGCAGATATCGATATATTGCTCAGCAATCTCAAACGCCATCTCTTTTGATTCTAAGACATTCATCCCACCAAACAATACGAATGGCTGATCGTTGCCGATGTTAATAGTATTGCCATTTGGCGTCTTAAGCTGAATATGTGATTGTGCTGTTAATGAATTTTCCATTAATCACGTCTCCTCTTTATTGTTATCAATATTTCTGACTCATATTGTAACCGATAGCCTCATTAAAAAAAGGTCATAAGCGTAATTAGCTGCAAGCTATAGTCAGGGAAAAGCAATATCGATACATAACGTACTGCTGATATCAATTTTTCTTGCTTGCTGTGCCTACGCAGACAGAGGCTGCAAAAAATTTATACCAGCAGTACCGTAGCGTTTTTAAGGTATTTTAACTATATAAGAAAAATATCATGCACAATAGACCTCTTGCAAAAGTACCGTTTTATTGACCTCCGCTAACAGAGTATCAAGGCCTAGCAATGACTTATGCAAGAGATCTAATGCTTAAAAAGAACATGCTTTAGAACCATAGTAATAGAATCAGCCATAAAAAAAGACCAATCCAAAGATCAGTCTTTTTTTATCAAAAGCGATTATAAGTTAATAATTACTTCGCTTCACTATAGTTCTTTGCTGCTTTTACAAAGCTGTTGAACAGTGGGTGACCACCGCGTGGCGAGCTGGTAAATTCAGGGTGGAACTGTACTGCCACAAACCATGGATGTTCGTTAATCTCAACCGACTCTACCAAATGCTGCTTGGCAGAATAACCAGAGATGGTCATACCCGCTTGCTCTAATGGCTCAATATAGCGGTTATTCATCTCATAGCGATGGCGATGACGCTCAGTGATATTGGTCGAGCCATAGATTTGTGCAAGTTTACTACCAGCAACCAACTCAGCTTGCTGAGCGCCTAAACGCATCGTACCACCAAGGTCTGAATCATCGCTACGAATCTGCAATTCGCCGCGCTCATCTAACCATTCGGTAATCAAACCAATGATAGGCTCAGCAGTTTTACGATCAAATTCAGAAGAGTTGGCATCGATATGTAGCACGTTACGCGCATATTCAATCACTGCCAACTGCATACCTAAACAGATACCTAAATAAGGCACGTTGTTTTCGCGAGCATAAGTAATGGCTTTGATTTTACCCATTGTACCGCGCTCACCAAAGCCGCCTGGTACCAAGATAGCATCAGCATTATGTAGCTGCGCCAATAAGCTGTCATCATCTTCTAGACGTTCAGCATCGACATAATCAATCTTGACGTCGACTTTATGAGTAATACCAGCATGTAGCAATGCTTCATTGATCGACTTATAAGCATCTGGCAGCTCAACATATTTACCAACCATCGCTACCGTAACACTCGATTCAGGATTCAGCTGTGCTTCAACCACTTTATCCCAATCGCTTAAATCGGCTTCTGGCAAGTCTAAACCAAAGCGCTCACAGATCAAATCATCAAGATCTTGCTCATGTAACGTACGCGGTATCTGATAGATACTCTGTGCATCTTCACACATGATGACCGCACGCTCTTCAACGTTGGTAAATAGCGCAATCTTGCGGCGGTTGTCTGGTGAGATATGATGATCAGAGCGGCAAATCAAGATATCAGGCTGTAGACCAATAGAACGCAGCTCTTTGACTGAATGCTGGGTCGGCTTGGTTTTGGTTTCGCCAGCACTAGCAATATAAGGCACCAGTGTTAAATGCATCAGCATGGCTCGATTGCGACCAAGCTCTACTTGCATTTGACGTACCGCTTCCATAAAGGGTAGCGACTCGATGTCACCTACTGTACCACCAATCTCAATAATCGCGATATCGTAGCCTTCGCCACTGGCAAGGATTTTACTTTTAATTTCATCAGTGATATGCGGAATCACCTGTACCGTACCGCCTAGATACTCACCACGACGCTCTTTGTTCAATACATTCTGATAGATGCGACCACTGGTGAAGTTATTGCTTTTGCTCATTTTTGAATGACGTAAAAAGCGCTCATAATAGCCCAAGTCCAAATCAGTCTCGGCACCATCTTCAGTGACGAATACTTCGCCATGCTGGAACGGGCTCATCGTGCCTGGATCAACGTTGATATACGGATCCATCTTGGTCATTGTGACAGTCACGCCACGTGCTTCTAGGACCGCAGCAAGAGAAGCGGCGGTGATACCTTTTCCTAGTGAGGACACTACCCCACCGGTCACAAATATAAACTTGGTCATAGTACTCTGTCGGTAATTGGTAAAGAAGGATTTTACTAAAAATACGTCAAAAAATATAGGGCAAAAGCACAAACTCTTTGAAACTCTTCATTTTTAGTGTTTGTCTATTATAACCCACTCGCTTATTAAAAAGGCTATAACAAAAAAACTCACCCCGAAGGATGAGTTTTTTATAATCAGATTCTAATGGTTAGATTAGAATTTGTATTCTAGACCGCCACCAACAACAAACTCTTCAGTCTCACCGTTACCGCGAACCAACTCATTGATAGGGTCAACATTATCAATACTATTCATACCAGCATAGGCATGCGCAATCATGTTTGGCTGATAGAAGTATTTACCACCAACAACGATTTGATCAGCGTCAACATCTTTTACACCGTCTTTATCTGACGTGTTGTTGTACTGAGCATAGACAGCAGCAGGTTTTGCAAAGTTAGATAGACCCATTTGAGCACTAACAAGCAGACCTTTTTCGTCTTCTGAAGTCGCATCAAAATCAGCTACTTGGTACATACCGCCTAGTGTTACAGGAGCAGCCATATATTTGCCTAGATCGACAGTGGCAGAACCACGGATAATGTCACCAGTGATGTTGACATCTTTATCGTACGCAACACCAGCAGTGAAGCCAGTACCTTGATCAAACATAGCAGCAACACCAAAGCCATTGTCACGACTATCTTCTTCGTCAACAAATTTCTCATCAGCGGCATACATTGCAGTAACTTGTACTGGCAAGCCATTATACTTAGGCGCTAACCACAAAATAGAGT
>NZ_DATIRM010000295.1:0-3292 GCF_035469765.1 Psychrobacter sp. | reverse complement strand
CTTTGAAGCTACTTATAAACCAGATATAAATGAGGACTAATAACTAAAAAACGCACGCTACTGCTTATCAAGTGCTTCGTAAAAAGCGCAACAGTAACGTACGTTTATGGTCTAAAAATCAGCTAGCACTTATTGGCTAATACTTATTAATAAAACGCTTGAATCCCTGTCTGCGCACGACCTAGGATAAGCGCATGAATATCGTGCGTCCCTTCATAAGTATTGACCGCTTCTAAATTCATGACGTGACGGATAATATGGAACTCATCAGAGATACCATTACCGCCATGCATATCACGAGAAATGCGCGCGATATCTAGCGCTTTACCACAGTTATTACGCTTAATGAGTGAGATCATCTCAGGAGCCGCATTGTCTTCATCCATCAGACGACCAACACGTAGCGCTGCTTGCAGACCCAAAGTGATTTCTGTTTGCATATTGGCAAGTTTCAGCTGTACCAACTGCGTCGCGGCTAATGGACGACCAAATTGCTTACGATCAAGCGTGTACTGACGGGCAGCTTTCCAGCAGAATTCAGCCGCACCCATCGCGCCCCATGCGATACCATAACGGGCTTTATTTAAGCAGCCAAATGGACCTTTGAGTCCACGGATATCTGGGAAAGCATTAGCTTCAGGGACGAACACTTTGTCCATCACAATCTCACCCGTGACTGAAGCACGCAGTGAAAACTTACCTTCAATCTTTGGCGCTGATAAACCTTTCATACCTTTATCTAAAATAAAACCTCGAATCTCATCGGCATCGTCTTTTGCCCAAACGACAAACACATCTGCGATAGGACTGTTGGTAATCCACATTTTGTTACCCGTCAACTCATAACCGCCATCAACCGCACGCGCGCGTGTCGACATTGATGCAGGATCTGACCCTGAATCCGGTTCAGTCAGACCAAAGCAGCCGACATATTCGCCAGTAGCAAGCTTTGGCAGATATCTCTCTCTTTGTTCTTCAGTACCGTATGCATGGATAGGATGCATGACCAAGCTTGATTGCACACTCATCGCTGAACGATAACCTGAGTCTACAGCTTCTACTTCTTTGGCAATCAAACCGTAAGCAACACTCGATAAACCAGCACAGCCATAACCTTCAATCGTTACGCCTAGTAAGCCCATCTCACCCATTTGACGCATGATATTACGGTCAAAATTCTCATGGCGGTTGGCTTCAACGATGCCAGGCATCAGCTCTTTTTGAAAAAACTGGCGGGCGCTGTCCGTCACCATGCGCTCTTCGTCAGTAAGCTGGTCGCGTAATAAAAAAGCATCTTCCCAATCAAAACTTGGACGCGTAGATGTTGCCATATAGATCTCCTTGATGTCAGTCATCCTGACCGACGAGTAGTAATTAGTGAGTAAATTGACTTAACAGCTTATTGACTTACTAATTCCGCTGTGCGAAACTTAGTTTCATAATTTAAAACCATTTAAGCAAAATTTAGTGTCGCTGTAAACCTTTATCAAAAAAAATGAGCATAAAATGACAAAAAATGTATCGGCAGCCCTACCATTACTGGCTCGAATGAATAGCACGCTTGAACAAAGTAAAGATGATAATGATCGGCAGTTTGTCACTGCATTAGGGCGTGGACTGACTTTATTATCAGCCTTTGAGCATCATGAGCAGCTTAGCCATCAGCAATTATGCCAGATGACAAAATTGCCAAAAGCGACGATTACTCGTCTGATTCACACCCTAATGACGCTTGGATTTTTGCGCGTGACGATACATGGACAGTATCAATTGGGTAGTAGTGCGGTGCGATTAAGTGCTATTGCGTGGAGTCGTCATGATTTGGTGGCGGCAGCTGAGCCGTTACTGCGACAGTTTGCCAGTAGCAATGAAGTATCAGTGAATTTGGCAACCGAGGTTGAAGGAGAAATGCGCTATCACGCTTGCTGTCGTAGCCCTGCTCGCCTATCAGTCAATTTGCAAGTTGGCTCAGCAGTGCCCGTCGCCCGTACCGCTATTGGACGTGCTTTTTATGCAGTAAGCTCACCGACGAGACAGACTGTAATTGATAGTAACTTACAAGAGCAGTTATCTACAGAAGATTATAATCACGCACAGTCTGCTCTTACTGACGCCGCAGAGCATTATAGAGCGCATGGCTATACGATATCAGATGGTGAATTTTCTACTGATATATTGGCAGTGGCCGTCGGTGTTTTTGATGTTGCGACGGGGCAGTTTGCGTATTCACTGAACGCCAGTGTACCGAGTGCTAACTGGCAAAGCGCAGATTATGCAGCGATGATAGTACCTAAATTACAAGCATTGGCTGAAAGGATTGGCAACGGTGTTTAGAGAAGATACCGAAATTTATGGATTTTCCAGATAAGATTTAGCGTAGTTTGCTGATGATAAAGAGCATTTTGATGCAAGCATGAAGCGACTTTGTAGAAGTGATGCATACCTTGCGGCAAGTGGTTTGTGTTGGAGAATAACAATCGTTAAACTTTGATGTAAATATCAATAATAATAAAAGCATTGTAGTAAATAATAGACGACTTACAAAAGCAAGCCGATGACATCGCCATGAAGTTGCGCAAAATTGATATTGTCATTCAAGCCAATAACTGGCAAATTGACCTTGTTGAATAATCATATTTTAAACCATTAATTTCAGAATTTTTTATGTGCTTCATATAAGCGTATGGATGACCCTATTGGAACCGACTGGGCGAGTCTCAGACCCCGTATTCTCGCAGCAGGGTGTTTGGTCTGCTTGTGTCATGTTAACTGTTAGCGCCTTAGCTTTTAGCACTTTCGTTCATTTAAAAAAGTCTTACTTAATCTATCTATTTTGAATCATGAATAGCGGCAAAGTTACGAAATAACTTTCTGCCGCATTTTTTAATTCCTATGTTTTATTGTTGAGCCTTGCTATGCCCAAATCTAGAATCAATTTGAACCCTGATCCTGAACACAACTCCCCTTACTTTACTGGTGTTTTCCTACGTTACAGCACCTTCGGCGCCGCGATTTTACACCTTAGTTGGCGCAGGTATCCGCGATCAAATCAAACTCGGCGTGAGTGGTAAAATCATATCAGGTTTTGATATTGCCCGCTTACTGGCGTTGGGTGCTGACTGGTGTAACTCGGCGTGCGGCTTCATGTTTGCCGTCGGCTGTAGCCAATCGCGCTCTTGTCATACCAATACCTGCCCTACAGGCGTGGCAACCCAAGACCCATATCGTCAAAAAGCGCTGGATGTGCCAAGTAAGGCTGAACGCGTGGCAAGCTATCATAAAAACACCCTGA
>NZ_DATIRM010000294.1:0-3857 GCF_035469765.1 Psychrobacter sp. | reverse complement strand
AGGTCAATTGGGAAAACAAGCTGACAGATCATCAATTTGATAAGCTCGTTGATGATGGTTGGCTGATTATTGATGATGTCTTTGAGCAAAAAGCCTTATTAGCACTGCAAGCGGAAAGTGGCTTTATTGACTATCGTGATGCTCAGCTAACGGCGGGTATTCGTATCAGTGATATTCGCGGTGATAAAATACGCTGGATTACCAAAGACTTTTTTGCAGGATTTTATTATCTGCACAGTATCAATGCGCTTGCTGCTTTATTCAATCAAAGCTTGTTCGCCGGTATTCGCCACAGTGAAGCGCATTACGCTTGTTATCCAGTAGGTTTTGGCTATCTATGGCATAGTGATAATCCAGCTGGGCGTAATGAACGCGTTATCTCTGCGGTTTTTTATCTTAATGATGACTGGACAGCGAATGACGGCGGCGCATTAGAACTCGTTGATAAACATGGTGTCCATCATAATATAATGCCTGTCGCTAATAGGCTTGTAATATTCGATAGTGACTTACAACATCAAGTGCAAATAGCTCATCGTCAGCGTTATTCTATTGCGACTTGGATGCGCCGTGATGGCTTAGTGCCTTTTATTGAAGACGTTATTTAAGTACTGTAATATTCATAAAGACTCTCTCACCAGCTATATCTAACCATTCTATCTATCACTTCATAATAAAAAAGGCTTCTCATGTCAGATATTGATAAAAACCTAACTTCTCAGTCTCATCAGCAAGCAACCCATCAACAACAAACATTGGATTTAAGTATCGCCCTACTTGAACGTCCCTCCGTCACACCAGATGATGATGGCTGCCAAGACATCTTATCTGAGCGGCTGATGCAAGCAGGCTTTGACTGTGAATTTATGTATTACGGTGATAGACAAGCAAAAGGCGAACACGCTGAGGTTAAAAACTTATGGGCGCGCCGCGGTACGACCGATCCGGTCATTTGCTTTGCCGGTCATACTGACGTCGTCCCAACAGGCGATGAAAAAAATTGGACCTATCCGCCCTTTACCCCAACCATTGCAGATGGTTATCTCTGGGCGCGCGGTGCTGCTGATATGAAAACTGGTATTGCGGCTTTTACCGTCGCCGCTGAGCGTTTTGTTGCCAATCACCCTGAACATAATGGCTCAATTGCCTTTTTAATCACTTCAGATGAAGAAGGACCGTCTATCAATGGCACAGTCAAAGTAGTAGAAACGCTAGAAGCGCGCAATGAGAAAATTACTTATTGCTTGGTTGGTGAACCATCAAGCACGGATACACTTGGTGATATCATCAAGAATGGTCGTCGTGGCTCGCTCGGCGCAGTACTTACGGTCACTGGTAAACAAGGTCACGTTGCATACCCGCACCTTGCCTCAAATCCTATGCATGCCGCTATGTCGGCACTCGCAGAATTGACCAATGCCAGTTGGGATAATGGCAATGATTACTTCCCTGCGACTTCCCTGCAAATCTCTAATATCAATGGTGGTACAGGCGCAACCAACGTCATTCCTGAAACGCTCAAAGTTATCTTCAATTTCCGCTTTTCGACAGAAACGACTGAAGAAGAGTTAAAAGCAAAAACCCATGCTATCTTTGATAAATATTTCGCTGATAGCAAAGCAGTTTATGATATTGATTGGAAATTATCTGGGCAGCCGTTTTTGACGCCTGAAGGTAAATTGGTCTCGGCATGCAAGCAAGCGATTAAATCTGTGACCGGTACTGATACGACATTATCAACTTCTGGCGGTACATCCGATGGGCGCTTTATTGCCCCAACTGGAGCGCAAGTCGTTGAGCTTGGTGTGCGTAATGCAACGATTCATCAGGTTGATGAAAAGGTAGAAGTGGATGACTTGGGCAGATTGGCGCAGATTTATGAAGGGATCTTGGAAAATTTACTACTTGATTAATCATAAATAGCAGAAGTAAAAAAGCACCATCTCCTTTAGATTTGGCGCTTTTTCAATTGTATAACCCAATAAATAAATCCAAACTACATTTTATGAGTCTAATTTTTATAGTATTAACTGTTTTACTCGATACCAATATACAATTCGACTTGACCATATTCTAAGTTACCCTCGACATAACGTTCAAAGTCGACATGATACGTTCGAGTATGCTCACAGCTTGGATCATTGAAATATGTCCATGCTTTTTCCCATGCATTCATCACAGTGTTAGGCATATTGCCGTACTCAGAAAACACCATGTATTTTCCTGCAGGGATGCTAACCGTCGTTAGGTTGCTTGCATTTTTATTCTTAGTAGCTTTGACAGTATTTGCCGTATCGTCATTGCCTGACTTTTCTTGCCCATCTTGCTGACTGTTAACCTTCCAACTAGCAACAACATCAAAAGCGCCTACATCATCACTCTCATAGTTATGATAGATACCATAGATATCCTGACCCTTTTCAAGTTGGCTAACATGATTTTTGTAAAAACTTTGCCATAGTTTGCCTAACTTTGCCGTTTCATGGCTAATTTCATCGGTGTTGGTGGTGCGTACGCTGATGCCTGTGCAAGTTTGTACGTCGGTTAGCTTTTGGATGGGTGCAGTCATGAGACGGTGTGTCCTGTTTTCATTTGAAGTTATGTTTGTTATTAAGGCTATGCTGGTGATTAAAAAATAGTAAAAAGGTCAATCTAGTCAGCTTCATCGATCCAATTCATCTGAATCGCTTCTAAGATACCTTCATTAGAGCGTTGTGGATCATCATCAAAGCCTTCAAGCTCAGTCACCCAGCGATGCAAATCCGTAAAGCGGATGTACTGCGGATCGGTCTCTGGGAATTTTTCATAAAGCTCAATGGCGATATCTAAGCTGTCTGTCCATTTTAACTTCTGCGGGGTCATAGTAGCTCCTTATTTTTTGATTATTTTCATAAAATGGCATTATAAAATATATATGCGCTATCCTACCAAAATTCATCATAGGATTATAGGCAAGTTAGTTACGCAGCCTTTGTTGACTTAGTCGACTCAGTAGATTTGGCAGCTTTGATGGCTATTTGGTGGGCATTCCATGTATCAATAACTTCATCTAGCTGCTCACCAGTCATATCCAACACCTCAGTTGCGCACTTGCCTTGCTTGTTGGTTAAGACAAACTTGGTCACACCCACTGCCATCAGCTGGTTCTTAACAAAAAAGCGATGCTCAAAATAGACGTATTTTTTATCCCAACCGACAACTTTACTATTCACTGTCATTTTATCTAAAAACTTAATTTGTTTAAGATAGACCATCTCCTGCATGGCGATAATCCAGCCTAGATTTTTAATGCCCTTTTGATGACAGCATGCCATGAGCCATTTTGTGATATTTAGCTCAATAAAAGACAAGTAACGATAATTGGGCAAGTGATCGCGGAAGCCCATGTCGTGTGGCAATACACGATACTGACGTACAATCAGCGCATTCAATGTGTCGATACTTAAGTGTTCAGTCGTCGGCTGCTTCTTAAGTTGTTGTTTGAGTAGGCTTACCATAATAAAAAAACGCAACAGCATATTCATAAAGAACCTTCTTATTTTATAATATTAATAATGAGAAAATACATTGTAGATAGCTTTAAATGGGCAGTACTCTAACGCAAAAAAAGCCACCTCAGTGACTTTTTATGTGAAAACTTCTACTTAAAAAATAATGTGTAAAACCTGTTTTAAAGATTAATGACCAGCGCCATTGATACTACGAACCATCTCTTCGACCATCTTCTTGGCATCACCAAAGATCATCATAGTTTTGTCCATATAAAATAGACTGTTATCTAGACCGGCATAACCCGTACTCATTGAACGCTTGATAACCATAATCGTTTGGGCTTTAGTAACCTCTAGAATCGGCAT
>NZ_DATIRM010000293.1:0-7496 GCF_035469765.1 Psychrobacter sp. | reverse complement strand
TATTATCATCAGCTATGCAGACAAGCGACTGATGAGTGAACACTAAATTCCTAATAGTGAAGAAGCGCCTTTTTTAGAAAGCTGATTTTTTTACTGAGTTAAATAAACGCCACAAAACCTGACCAAATTTTGCTTACAACTGTCTATAATAATCAAATACTGATACAGTCGACTGATTAAAGTGACATATCCTCATTACTACGTTATCGGCTATAAGAACCATGATAAAGGACTATCTAAATGACTGACTTCCACACCGGTCTCGGCAAAAATGCTGCCAACCATCAACCGCTTACCCCTATCGATTTTATTATCCGTAGTGCTCAGGTTTATCCTAACAGAACTGCCATCATCTATGATGACTTAGAACATAACAATCTTACCCAAACATGGCAGCAGACCTACACGCGTTGTCGGCAATTGGCAGATGGCCTACGTAAATTAGGCATTGATAAAAATGACACAGTTGCGGTCATGATGCCAAATACGCCAGCCATGGTTGAGTGCGCCTTTGGCGTGCCCATGTCAGGCGGCGTGCTTTGTACGTTAAATACTCGCCTTGATATCAATGCCCTTACCTTCTGCTTGCAGCATTCAGAGGCCAAAGCCTTGATTTTGGATAGCGAGTTTGCTGACTATGCTGACATTATCGCTGAAACCTTTCCCAATTTAATCGTCATTCATGCGACTGATGTCGCCATCGATGTCGAACCCTTTGGACAAATGAGCTACGAGGCATTAATTGCTAGCTCTGATAATTTGGACAATTGGGAAAAGCCACTCGATGAATGGGAAGCGATTGCACTCAATTACACCTCTGGCACTACTGGCAAACCCAAAGGCGTGGTCTATCACCATCGCGGTGCTACTCTCAACGCTGTCTCTAACATCTTAGACTGGGACATGCCAAAGCACCCCATGTATCTATGGACGCTGCCACTATTTCATTGTAATGGTTGGTGTTTCCCATGGACCATCGCGGAGCGCGCGGGCGTCAACGTCTGCTTGCGCAAGATTGACGCTGATTTGATTTTGCAGCTGATTGCCAAGCATAAAGTCTCGCATTACTGCTCAGCGCCGGTGGTGCACAATATGATTGCTGGCGGCAAGCCTGAATATAAAGAAGCCATCAATCATGAAGTCAAAGGCTGGGTCGCTGGTGCACCGCCTTCTGAAACCATGCTCGCAGCCATGGAAGCGATGGGCTTTCATATCTCTCACGTTTATGGTCTGACCGAAGTTTATGGTCCGGTCACCGTCTGCGCTGAGCAAGAAGAATGGGATAAGCTTGATGTCGCCACGCGCGCGCAGAAGAAATCACGTCAAGGTGTAACCTCGCATTTAATGACAGGGTTTGAGCTATTTAAACAAGGTACGACTGAGCCTGTTGCTGCTGATGGTGAAGAGATGGGCGAGCTGGCACTGCGCGGCAATATGGTAATGAAAGGTTATCTAAAAAGTCGAAAAGCAACCGAAGAAGCCTTTGCTGATGGTTGGTTCCGCACCGGTGATTTGGGTGTTAAATATCCTGACGGCTATATCAAAATTATGGATAGGCTAAAAGATATTATCATCTCAGGTGGCGAAAATATCTCTAGCATCGAAGTTGAGAACGTCCTATATAAAATGCCAGAAATCCAAAGCTGCGCTGTCGTTGCCGCGCCGCATGATAAATGGGGTGAAGTGCCCGTGGCCTTTATCGAGATTCATGAAGGCAGCACTTTGCAGCGTGACACTGTAATGGAGCATTGCAAGCAGCATTTGGCTGGTTTTAAAGTGCCGAAATATATTGTCTTTGCCGAAATACCTAAAACCAGCACTGGTAAAGTACAAAAATTTGAGCTGCGGCAAGCAGCTAAATCACTGGCGCATGAAACACCAAAAGTCACCACTAGTATGAAATAAGTCCTTAAAATATGAGAGCATTTTGAATTATTAAATATAAAAAAGGTCAGTCTAACGAATGTCAGCTGACCTTTTTATTTAGGTTAATATGGTAAAAGCACACTATTTATCAATTAAGTTTAGGCTCAAGCCATTGATAAACTAGCATGCCGACTATCATCGCAGGAATAAAGACATAAGCCTGCCATTGTCCTGTGCCGAGCAGCACGATACCAGGACCTGGGCAAATACCCACCAAACCCCAACCGATACCGAACAACATCGCACCTATAAGCAAGTTTTTATTAATGGTGGTTTTAGTTGGCATATCGATTGACGTGCCAATCCAACTGGTCTGTTGACGCTTAGCTAATTGGACGCCAACGATTGCAACTATTAAGCCGCCACCCATTACTAATGCAAGGGAGATATCCCAAGCACCAAAGACATCCAAAAACCCTTGTACCTTGACAGGATCGGTCATACCTGAGATTAATAGCCCGATACCAAATAGCAGACCTGCCAGTAATCCAATTATATTTTTTAGCATGATTATGTCTCGCACTTCATTTGTTGATATAAGCTGTTATAAATCGTACTCAATACGGTCTTAGCAATATTAGCCATACGTGACTACATGGTTAAATCAAGCCCAAGAGATGTCGACCAATATAAACCGTCACAATACCAAATAACATAAAGGTCACCGTCGCGGCCATCGAACGTGGCGACAGGCGCGCGTTACCACAGATACCATGTCCACTGGTACAACCTGAACCCAAACGCGTCCCAAAACCAACCAGCAATCCTGCGCCAATAAGTAATGGCAAAGAGGTACTAATCTCTATATCGGGCAACGGTTTAACCAAACTATAGAGTAATGGTGAAATAACGAGACCAAGTATAAATAAAACTTGCCACATCTCTACACGTTTAGGCTTAAGTAGACTTGAGAAAATACCGCTAATACCTGCAATACGACCAATACCCAATAGCAAGATAACGGTCGCTACACCTAGCATGAGACCGCCTACTAAGGAGATCGGCGTAAAGGCTTGCCAGTCTATTTGTATACCCATAATAATTACCTAAGCTGATTTTTTATTAAAAATAGTTTTATATCTTCAATTGAGTTTAACAACGATATCGTACTACTGCTATGAATGACTCCTTGTTATTTATATTTTACTATAAATCAATTTACTTAAATACATTATATTATAAAATATAATAAATAAGTAAAAAAATACTGAACCTTGCGTCATGCAATGTTCAGTACCTCTTTATTTGATTGCTGACTGGCTTAATAAACGAGTCAACCGCTCAAATTATTTTGCTAGCACTTCATCAAGTGCTTTTTCAAAACGCTCTACTGCACCATCAACATCAGTCAATTTGTCCAAGCCAAATAGACCTAAACGGAATGTTTTGAAGTTATCAGGCTCACCAACTTTTAAGGGTACACCAGCAGCGATTTGCAATCCGGCTTCAGCGAAAGCACTGCCTTTATGCATGTCATCACGGTCAGTATAAGACACCACAACACCTGGAGCTTCAAAACCCTCAGCTGCAACGCTTTCGATACCTTTCTCTGCCAGTACCTTACGAATACGCTTGCCAAGCTCCCACTGTGCATCACGCAAGGTATCAAAGCCAATCTCTTTCGCTTCTAAGATAGTATCGCGGAATTGACGCAAGCTATCGGTTGGCATAGTCGCATGATAAGCGTGACCGCCATTTTCATACGCACGCATGATGGTTAACCATTGCTTTAAATCAAGGCTAAAGGAATTAGATTCAGTGGTTTCTACTTTTTTGATGGCAGCGTCGCTTAGCATAACTAGACCCGCGCATGGCGTGCTACTCCAGCCTTTTTGCGGTGCACTAATGAGCACATCAATGCCCAATTTTTTCATATCTAACCATACGCAGCCTGAAGCGATACAATCAATAACCAATAAACCGCCAACGCTATGTACGGCTTCACTCAATGCTTTGATGTAGTCTTCTGACAAGATAATGCCAGACGACGTTTCAACGTGCGGCGCATAAACGACGGCAGGTTTGTCTTCTTTAATTTTGGCAACCGCCGTTTCGATATCAACTGGCGCAAATGGTTTTGGCGCTTCAGTGTCTTCTGTACGTTCAGCCGTTAGTACCGTCGATGATTTGGCAAATTTGCCTTTTTCTAAAATTTGCGTCCAGCGATAGCTAAACCAACCGTTACGAATAATCAGGCAATCTTCATCAATGGTCAGTTGACGGGCGACTGCTTCCATACCATAAGTACCAGAACCTGGAATAATAACCGCTGCTTCAGCGTTATAGACGGTCTTTAGGTTACTCAGCAAATCATTCATTACCTCTTGAAAGGCTTTTGACATATGATTGAGGGCACGGTCAGTATAAACCACTGAATATTCTAATAAGCCGTTTGGATCAATATCTTGACGTAATGCAGTCATGTGACGCTCCTGTCTGTTGTAATATTTTTTAAGTATGAATGATAATAAAATCTAGATACTGTCTGAGTTAATTTAGGTCAGCTATTATTTTGATGAAATGTTTTTTTGACCAAACAATATGATAGCCAGATACTATTGTAGATAGTATTCACTAAGTACAGATATCAAATAATAATTGGGGATTTGACGCAGGGTGGACGATATAGCACTTTCTCCTAGCGCTATTGCCGTTGATGGTAGTATCTTGTACGTCGTTGATGTCATCAAATCTTAAGTGAAATCGTATAAGACATGCGCACCATTATCGTTGCTACGCAGTGGCAGGCTGATAACAATGATCATTGAAACTGATTGGATAAATAGAAGTTAAATAGTATAAAGACGCTGGTATTGTAACGAATACCGCTCGAGTATCCTAAAAACATTCCCTATTTATCAATCAAGCATCATCACTTAATATCGTCATAACAGCTCGATATTAGCACCGATAATGCAGGTTGACAATGCTATGTTGACGTTAAAATCATACTGATACAATTTATTATTTTTGATAATAAAAGACAATTATCAGTGATTTCGATGGGCGTCTTGTAGACCTGATACGACAAAGTCGAGTAACTCATTGTCACCTTCACCTGCTGCTTTACGCATCAACTTGGAGGGTGCATGGGTTAAGGATTGCGTTAAGCGCCGCGTCAGCTCAATCATAATATCTTCAGGGTTGGCACTATCGCCTTGCAGCTCTGCGATAGACTCCTGCAATAGTTTGTTTACCTGCTCATGAGTACGCACGCGATATTGCTGAATATCCTTGCCTACTTGGCGCACTTGAAAGCGGCGATCCATCTCAACCACCAATTGACTGACCAACAGCTCAGCGTCTACTGCTGCTTGACGGCGTTGTTCGATATTACCGGCTATCACATACTGCAAATCATCGATGGAATATAGATAAACATCGTCTATCCGGCTGACAGTAGAATCAATATCACGCGGCACCGCCAAATCAATCATCAGCATCGGCTGATAGCGACGGCTCTTTAGTGCCTGCATTGTCATGGTTTTATCAATCAATATGTCCATGCTACCGCTACAGCTACTCACAATATCGGCTTCCGCCAATACTTGCCCGAGCTCATATAAAGGTCGCACATCAATGCGCCGATTAGGCTGACGCAGCTCGGCTGCTAACGCTTCTGCGCGTTCAGGGTTGCGATTACAAATAATAACGCGCCCAACCCCAAGACCCGCGATATGCGTCGCCACCAATCGATTCATCTCCCCAGCCGCTACTATCAATAACGTGCGGCTTGGCAAGTCATCAAATATTTGCGTGACCAACTTGGCAGCAGCGTAGCTAAGCGATACTGCCTGTGCGCCAACTTGGGTCTCATTACGTACCCGTTTTGCCGCTGCAAATACCTGATCCACAATCCAGCCCAACTGGTTACTGAGGGTTCTTTGGTCTTGTGCCAGATGTACAGAACGCTTAATTTGCCCCAGTATCTGTGGTTCACCAAGTATCATAGAGTCAAGCCCTGAGGCGACTCGCAGCCAATGAGTCAAGGCATGAGTATCACGGTGGACATACAGATAAGGGTCAATCTCGGTAAGTGGCAACTGCTTAAAATCAGCAAGCCAAGTTTTTATTTTTAGGATATGAGCGCTGATGACCGCAGAGGAGAGATTGGCACTACTAGTCAAGGTATTGCTGCTCTCGACAACTGACGAAGGCAAATTTTGTATTGACGGGCTTGATGGTAATAAGTTTTGAGATACTGGACTTTGGGGTGCTGAGCTTTGAGGCACCAACGCATAAATCTCAGTACGGTTGCAGGTCGAGACAATCACGCTACCATCATTAAAACCTTGCAGCTGCTCAAGTGCGACATTGACATCGTCACCCACAAGCGCCAAGCGCTCTCGTAGAGCGACTGGTGCGGTTTTGTGATTGACGCCAATGACCACTAATCTCATTATTGATAGACCATAAATATAACGTTCACTCGCCAGCTAAGCGCGCTTAGCGGTTTGCATTTAAAAGATTAAAATCCTATTTTTCAAAGAAAGCTCATGATAAGAAAGCTCATGATAAGAAACCTTTGAAAAATAGCCTTTAACAGCTAATACTGTCAGTAAAGTGCTAAAAAGCGCTTATTATATCATTATTGGCAGATTTATTTAACACTCGCCTCTATCAGCCAGCACTTTGTCTGTATCTGGGCGCCGTACTGACAAATCAACTGCGATTGCAGGCTTAATAGGCAAACGCTTTAGCGTAAACTTCTCTTATTACTGCTCAAGTAACACGGCTGCTATTGTTTATCTTCTCACTCTGCTCTTATAATGTTTGACATTGGTATTCATCATAGATATCTGTTTTTAAAACGATTATAATAAAATCAGCCTTTTATATCGCAAATGATTTTATGCCATACAAAAATAGGTAAATACTGCACGCTATGGTTTTATTTGGCTCATCCTTTAGACTACAACCCATGCATAACGCTCAATCTAGCCTTCGAGTATTAATGCATACTCTTATCGAGCGTCTATGCCAACGTTATAAGCTAGCGTTTTCGCTGGCGGTTTTTTTGTGCCTAGGATTCCCTGCTCATGCTGCCCATGCAAGCGCCGCATCAAACACAATTTTGCCCCAAATATCCCCTATTAGCACCAGTACTGCAACCATTACCACTACTATTAATGCCTCTAACAAAGTCGTTAATAGTCATATACCGATGACTGAAAGTGTGATTAATAACAATTCTTTAACCGAAAACCCTATATCAGATTTTAATGAACCAAGCTTGTATGCACTATTGGATGCAGAATTTTCAGCTAATCGTGATGATACCGAGCGGGCACTGACTATCTATAAACAGCAATCCTTTAAACAAGATGCCACAGCGGTATTTGAAAGAGCGCTGAGCTTATCATTACGCAATGATAGGGTTGAAGAATCCTTACAATTTGCTAAAGCATGGCAAGATGAAAACCCAGATCATGTGCCCGCTTGGTTTTATGTTGCTCACTTGGCATTGCGCGCGCACGATTATGAATTGGCCGGCGAGACCCTAAATCGTATCTTAAGCTACGATCCGCGCGCGGACCTGAGTGAAATCCTGATTGGCATTTATCCAAACA
>NZ_DATIRM010000292.1:0-2808 GCF_035469765.1 Psychrobacter sp. | reverse complement strand
AAAAAAGCCAACATACCGTCACGGTACATTGGCTTTTTTATAGTCAGTATCAGTAGAAGGTGAAGCCTTTAAAACTAATACTTATTCATTCAGTGCCGTCAAAGTCTGCTCAAACTCTGCACGACCAATCTCGCCTACTTGCTTTTGTAGCAGTTGACCGTCTTTATAATATAGTAGTGTTGGTGGACCAAACAGTTGATACCGCGCTAAAATTGCTTTGGAATCCGCTGTAGTTTCCGTAATATCCAGTCGTACTAACTGCCAATTTTGCATTTGCGCTGGACGATTGGTAAATAAGTTCTTATCCATAATACGGCATTCGATACACCAATCAGCGGTTAAATCGACCAACACCTTAGGATTAGCCGCAGTGATGGCGTCCAATTCTGCCAACGTTGTGATGTGCTTATCTGAGGTATTTGAGGCACTGTTTTGACCATCAACAGACTGCACTAGCATGGGAGCCGTGCTCAATGAAGCTAAAGGATGTAAACTGTCATCATTGCCGAGTGCAGCGCCAATAACCAAGGTAGCGGCCCAAATACCGGCAATC
Organism: Psychrobacter sp.; assembly: GCF_035469765.1. Lineage (GTDB taxonomy): Bacteria > Pseudomonadota > Gammaproteobacteria > Pseudomonadales > Moraxellaceae > Psychrobacter. The sequence goes on along the minus strand of NZ_DATIRM010000292.1, from coordinate 2,255 downwards.
AAACCGATGGCTTGCGACAGCATCCTGCCTTTGCCAAGCCAGCTCCATGCCCATGTCGCTACTACCATAAACCATAGTGCCCATACCAACAGCATCAGCGGTGATATAAAGACACGCTCTATCAATAGTAACGCCACGGCAAATAATAGTAAGGCAAAACCTTGCTTGACCCAGTTCATCCACGCGCCCGCTTTTGGCATAATTTTGCCTTGCGTAGCACCAATCAAAATCAGCGGCGCTGACAAGCCAAAGCCGAGCATAAACAATGCAGCAAAGCCCAATAGCGGATTGCCAATCGTTGAGACAGCAAGTAATGCCCCAAATAATGGCGCCGACACACAAGGCGATACCACCAACGCCGATAAAAATCCCGCCGCTAAACTGCCACCAGCACTACCAAGTTTACTATCGCCTGCTTGACTTAAACCTTGCATCTTACTGCTGATAAAATGCGGCAGACGAATGGTAAATACTTCCAGCATATAAAGGGCTAATAAGACAAATATGACTGCAAAACTGATGAGGATAATTGGATTTTGTAGCCAACCGATAATACCAAGTGATTCGCCAAATATCGCAATCACAGCACCGAGTATGCCGTATGCAATCGATACCCCTATCGCATAACTGGTCGTTAAAATGACGCCCTTTTTGACCGTTGGATTTTGCTGACGGGCAACGATGTTAGCGACGATGGGCAGCATCGGTAATACGCATGGCGTAAGCGCTAAGCCAAGCCCTGCCAAAAATAATAACCCTAATGCCAACCAAGGATGCTTGGCTAAGCCAAACGGATCACTATCAGATGCATTATCAGCGGCAGCTAGCGTGTCATTTGTTTCTGTATTACCCGTAAGCGGCGTATCAGCGCCAGAAATGCTATTGGCAGCACTCAGCTCTCCCTCTAACGCGCCATCATCTAACAAGGCATAATCAATGACGTCATCTTCTGCAAGCGCTTGCTCTGCTTCAGAACTTAGTACATCACTGCTCTCTATATTTGGGGTATTTGGCACTTCTGATATCGCGACAGCAGCAGCGTCTTGACTAGCAGCACCTTTAGCAACACTACTTGTCGTATTGACCACCGCTTGCGGCGAATTTGCAGCGATATTAATGCTGGTTTTTATTTTCTCAGGTGGATAGCAAAGTCCAGCTTTAGCGCACCCTTGCCAACCAATCACGACCGCTGCGTTATCGACGCTTTTGCCATTGCTGCTGGTTAAAGTGGTGGTTGCAACCATATTTTTTTGATCAAATACCGGCACTTTACCAAAAGTTGGATCATCAATTAAAACAGGCTTTTGACTAAAGGTAAAAGGTGTCGCCGTAACGCCAGCAGGTAAAGTAAGTTTAAGCTGATTTTTATAAACATAATGCTCTGGAGTGATATCAAAATTAACGGATAACTGAGTCCCAGATTTCGCCGATTTACTGCTACTAGTGACCTGAAAAGCTTTGTCCACTGATAAAAACTTCGCCTGCCCAGCGCTTTGATTACTACTAAACAGATCGCCCAAACCTGCCGCCTGCGTCGTCATCGTTGTCGTGCTCAGTCCTACTACTAATGAGCTAGTGGCAATGGTCAACGCCAATAGATACGACTTCTTTTTAGCATTATTTGTCGTTGACGACTGCTCATTTATGAATAATTTTTTAGCTGACGAGATGCTTTTTGCTGTCTTAATGGACATGAAGAGCTACCTATTTATAACGAATCTGTAAATTAATCTACTCGTTATCTGTTGATTTCTAACGTTTAGCTGCGATGTTGAGCGTGGTTTTAATTTTCTCTGGCGGATAGCATAGACCTGCTTTAGCACAGCCTTGCCACCCAATCATAATGGGCACATTCTTGGCCGCTTTGCCATTTTTAGTTGTCAGCATGGTGGTTGCTACGATGGTTTTTTGGGTAAATACGGGCACCTTACCAAAGGTTGGATCATCAATAGAAACTGGCGCGTGGCTAAAGGTAAATGGCGCCGCGCTGATACCTTTTGGGAAGCTGACTGTCAGCTTGTCTTTATAGACGTAATGACCCGGCGTGATATCAAAAGCGATTGATAACTGTGTGCTTTTACTAGTCGCTTTACTACTGCTAGTGACTTGAAACGCCTTGTCTACTGGCAAAAATTTTGACTGCCCAGCGCTATTACTACTAAATAATTCGCCCAAACCTGCCGCCTGAGTGCTGATAGATGTCATTGATACAGCCGCCATCAAGGCGGTGGTTACTATGACAAGCGCATAAGGCT
>NZ_DATIRM010000291.1:0-3087 GCF_035469765.1 Psychrobacter sp. | reverse complement strand
TAGCAAAGATACGATAGGCTCAGCATTTACACCTTCAAAAATAAAGGTTTGCTCGGCTTGGTCTAATAGCAACATACGCTCAGCGATAATTTTACCGCTTTCTTTATCAAATAATGCCGTCGCGACTGGAATTGGCAACGGTTTTGGCGCATCAAAGCCGCTAACATGACGGGTTTGCTGACTCAGCGTAATCGTTAATGTTTGCGTGGTAATATCATAGTCTTGATGACCGGATACCACTGGCGTACCTGGCTGGCGATACCAATCGATAAAGTCTTCTACTTTACTGTTAGTAATACTAAGCGCCGATAAAAAATCTTCAACGGTCACTGCCTGTCCGTCATAACGACGGAAATACTCATCCGTCCCTTTTCGGAAATCATCAGCTCCCAACGTATTCGCTATCATACGGACGATTTCAGCGCCTTTTTCATAAACGGTGGTGGTATAAAAATTATTAATCTCCACAAAATTCTCAGGACGTACAGGATGCGCCAGTGGTCCAGCATCCTCTGCAAACTGATGGGCACGCAAGGTGGCGACATCGTCGATACGCTGTACGGCACTTGATTGCTGATCCGCTGAAAACGATTGGTCACGATAGACGGTAAAGCCCTCTTTTAAACATAACTGAAACCAGTCACGGCAAGTGATACGATTGCCCGTCCAGTTATGAAAATACTCGTGGGCGATAATGGCTTTAACGCTAAAGCTACGGCTATCAGTGGTGGTTTCGGGGCTCGATAATACACAAGCGGTATTAAAGATATTCAGCCCTTTATTTTCCATTGCACCCATATTGAATTGACTGACCGCCACGATCATATAACGATCTAAGTCATAAGCACGACCATAATTAACTTCATCCCATTGCATCGAATCTTTGAGCGCTTGCATAGCGACATCACACTTATCGATGTCAGCTGACTTTGCATATACTTCAAGCAACACCTCTCGACCTTCGCTAGTCGTATAGCTATCCGCTAATACATCCAAGTCAGCAACCACACAAGCAAACAGGTAGCTTGGCTTATTGGTCGGATCATGCCAAATCGCATAATGGCGGTTTGGTGCATCGATCATGTCCCCCGCTTCCACCAAATTACCATTGGCCAATAGCGTTGGAAAACGCTTATCCGCCTCAAGACGGGTAGTAAATATCGCTAATACATCAGGGCGGTCTGGATAAAAGGTAATCTTACGAAAGCCTTCCGGCTCGCACTGGGTGACAAACATCGTATCGTCACCACTACCCGCCATATAAAACCCTTCAAGCGCAGTATTGGTTTGCGGGCAGATGCGTACTTGAAGCGCCAACATTACCTCATCGGGGGCATCACTAATCGTAAGCTTACCCGCTGACTGCTCATAACGCTCAGACGTCAATGCTTCACCATTCATCGTAAGAGCCAGCAGCTCTAAATCTTCACCAAATAAAACGAGATCGCCTGCGCTTTGACGTACCATTTTTAAAACACTGTCTACACGTGCATGGTCTTCAAACAGCTTGATATCTAAATCAACTGTTTCAACATCAAAGCTTGGCGGTTGATAGTCTTTTAAATTGATTTTTCTAGGTGCATGGAGCGGGGCATCAGGCATATCAGGATTAATAATTTGCGCAGCGGTTTCAGCGGTAGACATATAGATTCCTATTGTTTTTTATGAGGGTTATGTTTATAACGGTATTTATAGCAAAACGGATAACAAATTAAATAGATAATAGTTCTTGGCTACATTCATCCAAGATGACATTAATCCAAAATATATTAATTTAAGCTACATTGACCTAAACAGCCAAATTTCAAGGGTAATGGTGAATTATAATAAGATAACAACCACACTATTAAACTCTATATAAAAGGGTCAATCTTGGCATGATATAGATTATATCTATTTGTAAATTCTAGAATTATTTACAGTAATAGTACTTACATAAAGTAACATTTAGTATATGATAGATAGCAATTGCCTAAGTTTTATCATGAGCAGTTTACAACAACAAACTCAATAAATTAAAATTTTTGGAGCTTATTATGTCAACCAGTTTTTCAAAAGTCGCTGCCCTCGCTGTATTATCAAGCGCCGTTGTTCTAGCCTCAGGTTGTGCTACCAAGCGCGCTACTTCTGAAGTCGTCGTGGCTCCACTAGGTATCCCAGGTGGTCAAGTTGGCTACAATGGTGCAGTTATCGTAGACAACTCAAACGCAGTTATTACCGGCGCTGAAAATATCCAAGCCGTTGTCTATTTTGCTTTTGACAGCAGTGAGATTACCTCACAATCTGCGGGCGTCTTAAACCAACACGCAAGTCTATTAAAATCTAACCCAAACGCGGGTGTGGTTATTGCTGGTCATACCGATGAGCGCGGTAGCCGTGAATATAACATCTCATTGGGTGAGCGCCGTGCCCAAGCAGCACGTGATTATCTTGCAGCACAAGGCGTTGCAGCAAATAACATCCGTGTCATCAGCTATGGCGAAGAGCGTCCTGCTGCTGCCGGTACGAACGAAGATGCTTATGCACAAAACCGCCGTGCTGAACTGTCTTACTAAACCTATAGCATAAGACATTATAAGCATTAAAAAGCCCAGCAAGCCTATTGTTGGGCTTTTTGCTTTTTGTTAGGCTAAGATAAATCGCATATAAACCATAAGTTTCTATAATATAAAGACTATGCAAAACTTAACGTTACACGATATTCACTATACCGAGCTCGATACTACAACGATGACATGGTGTGCGACTGCTCAAGTACGTGCCCTACAACCTTATCATGATCAAAAAGACAATACTTGCTTGTCAGCTCCTCAAATTGCTCATCATCAGCGCCAGCAGCAACGTGCAGGCGTGCGGCTATTATTAAAATCATTGCTCAAAAAACTAGCAATCGTTGATATTTTGGACGAATCAAGTTTTCCTTATCGACTGACTCATAGCCAATATTATGTGTGTTTTAGCCATACCAGTGGCAGTACTAAAAATGCTACTCGAATGCAAAATGATATAGAAAACTCAGATATACCATACATTAAGGTCGCTGTCATTATCAGTCGCCATCGTACTGCAGGTATTGATATCGAAGTC
>NZ_DATIRM010000290.1:0-3163 GCF_035469765.1 Psychrobacter sp. | reverse complement strand
GCCTTTAGGGGGTCAGGTAGGCGAGCTGTGGGCAACATTGAGCATTTTTGGTGTTGGCGCTGCTTTGACATTCTTTTTGATGTTGTTTTTTAGTCCGCGAGACAGCCCTTCCTTTTTCTCACAGCCGCCTTTGCTACTGGTTGGTGGTATTTTAGGGCCTGTTTATGTGGTGGTATTAACCGTGGTGACGCCTGTTATTGGCATTGCGCTGACGATGATTGGGATATTGGCTGGGCAAGTGTTTCAGAGTTTAATCATAGATCATTATGGTTTGTTCGAAACTATGGAACGAAAAATAGACAGTAAACGAATTATCGCTTTATTTTTCATTATTGCCGCACTTGTTTTTATGGCAAAAGGATAACCTAAATGATGCTTATTTTAATGATTGTATTAGCAATAATTGGCGGTGCGGCTTTAAGTATCCAGGCAGCATTAAATGGTCGCCTTGGCAGCAACGTTGGGGTGTTTAAAAGTGCCTTTTTAACCTTTTCTGTGGGTGCGGTTGTGACCGCTTTGCTTATTTTCTTTTTTGAGCCAAATCATACTGTGACTTTGATGGATGTGCCTAAATGGCAATTACTTGGCGCTTTGTGTGGTGTTCCTTATATTGTCATTATGGTGGTTGCGGTCCAGCGTATTGGGACTGCTGTGGCAACGGTGGCAGTTATTTTTGGTCAGCTGAGTATGAGTGTATTAATTGATAATTTTGGTTTACTTGGTAATGAGACCATCAGCCTTTCAGGCAGTCGAATCAGTGCTTTGGTTTGTTTGGCAATCGCGCTTTATTTTATTTATGCTAGCAGCAAGTCTGAGCCTAAAGAGGCTCAGTAGTTCATACCTATTGATCGTTATTAACCATACTTTCTTAGGTCACAGCTACTATGATGTAGATGTAGTATTGCCAAATTTTTGCAGAATGATATTCGCACACTGTTCAGGTGCTTCCATTGGTAGAATGAGCTATGCTGTCGATTTTATAGTTATTAAGTTCATATCTAACACTAGCAGTTCGATGCCTGTATAGCGCACCGATCACGATTTAATACTATTTTCAGGCTTGCAAAGCTTATTAGTCAATATAAGGTTAATTAAATAAATGGCTCATTTGGATATACATACTAAAGCAGAGATTGGCAAATTGAGCTATGCTGAATAAACCGTAGAGATTTTTATCATAAATTATTTTATTTCACTATTTTTTTCTAATGACAATCAAAGGGGATTTATATGAAAGCGGCACGTTTTTATGACAAAGGTGATATTCGTATTGAAGATATTCCAGAGCCTACTGTAGAATCAGGTACCGTTGGAATCGATGTCGCTTGGTGTGGCATCTGTGGTACTGACCTGCATGAGTTTATGGAAGGTCCTATTTTTATTCCCCCTTGCGGTCATCCTCACCCTATCTCAGGAGAGTCTGCCCCAATCACTATGGGTCATGAATTCTCAGGCGTCGTTTATGCTATCGGTGAGGGCGTTGATGATATTGAAGTCGGTCAGCATGTCGTGGTCGAACCATATATTATCGCCGATGATGTTTCTACCGCGCCTGGTGAGAATTATCACTTATCAAAAAATATGAACTTTATCGGTCTTGGTGGTCGCGGTGGTGGTCTGTCTGAAAAAATTGCGGTCAAGCGCCGCTGGGTACATGCTATCTCTAATAAAATCCCATTAGATCAAGCAGCCTTGATTGAACCGTTAGCCGTTGGCTATCATGCTTTTGTGCGCAGTGGTGCTAAAGCAGGTGATATTGCTTTGGTCGGTGGTGGTGGTCCGATTGGATTGTTATTGGCTGCAGTTTTGAAAGCCAAAGGCATTACCGTAATTCTCACTGAACTGAGCGCCAAACGCAAAGAGAAGGCTAAAGAAAGTGGCGTCGCCGATTACATTTTAGATCCGACTGAAGTAGATTTGACTGAAGAAGTCATGACGCTTACGGATAATAGAGGTGTAGACGTGGCCTTTGAATGTACTAGCGTCAATAAGGTATTGGACTCGCTGGTTGAACTCACCAAACCTACTGGTGTGGTCGTGATTGTCTCTATCTGGAGCCACCCAGCCTCCGTAAATGTACATAGCGTAGTCATGAAGGAACTCGATATACGCGGGACTATCGGCTATGTAAACAATCATCAAGAAACAATCAAATTGGTCGAAGATGGCTTAGTTAATCTTGAGCCTTTTATTACTCAACGTATCAAATTAGATGATTTGATTTCTAAAGGCTTTGAGACCTTAATTCACAACAATGAATCAGCAGTGAAAATTATTGTAAACCCAAACCTGTAAATAATAAGGCAAGGGATTAGCTGTTGTAGACTAGGGCTATTTAGCTAGCTAGGTGGTCTTAATCTGCAGGTTAGAATTAACCAAACCCTAAGTTGCTCACATTCACCTAGGAAAACCCATATACACTACCATATTTTAAATTGAGCATATTGTGATCCATTCAGTCTTTTCCATAGAAAAGACTTGGGAGATTTTAATCATGCAGCTTGATAATAATATCCTGTTACAGCGCACCGATCCCTAAATTTAGATGTTGAGAAGTTCACATCATTAAATTGTGGTAATCGTCCAAAAAATCTTACTCATAAGCTAGGCCTCCGTTTATCTGAAATTAATATAAAACCTAACATCTTTCTGCTAAATTAAAAGAGATAGCTTTATGGTCTATCGGTTAGGAGGTGTTATGGATAAGGAGCTAAGAGGTAGTAAGTTGACGCGTGCAATGTTAGAAAGTGGTTATAGAAACGTATGATGTGCTGTCGATGACGAGAGCGGCGAACAAGCAATGATGGATCATGACGGTAACAATCTTACATCTTATATCGTAGCATTTGAGAATGATTATTTTCATAGTGATGGCGGTATGCAATGGTTATATGCTGTGCCAATTAAGATAGAGAAAATAGAAAGCGATTGTTGTGCTTGTGGATGGTGTAGAGAAAAATAAATAATAAGAAACACCGTAAACACTGGACGTACAGACAACCGTTTGTGTTCTAGTATAGGAGTCAAACTCTATTTTTGCGAACAGTCACCTTGTCATATTGCGGTATATTTTACGGTATATTTCAAAGACAGAAAAAGAGCAGCCTTGCACTTCAACGGTTATGGCTGCCAGTTTGTTTCCTTGTGTAGGAGTCACACTAAA
>NZ_DATIRM010000289.1:0-8449 GCF_035469765.1 Psychrobacter sp. | reverse complement strand
AATGGCTATCGATGCGGTCAAGCAATCTATGAGAGATTACTAGGCACATTTAAAAATTGCCTTTATCTAAAAAAGCTCATGAATTCTCATGGGCTTTTTTAATTATCGCTAATAGGTTATGGATAATGATAGATAAATCGGACAGTAACATTAACTTTGTTAAAAGCAACATAAAGGGCTTGACCCTAAAATTGTTTTATTGTTATAGTCAATAACGATACGAAATAAATCATTTTAAAATTATATAATAGAATGATAAATTCAAAGCTTTCAATATTCTAAGACGTCACCTAATGACAGTCTTACAAACAAGATAAGGATATCTTATGCACCACGTTCAGCAGCTCATCAATGGTCAATTTGTTGATTCTAATACCAGCGAATGGATTGATATTACTGATCCCGCCACTCAAGAAGTCATTGCCAAGGTACCGCAAACCACTGACGACGAAATCAATCAAGCAGTCGCTGCCGCTCAAAAGGCTTTTCAAACGTGGCGTAAGACCCCGATTACCACTCGTGCTCGTATTTTTCTAAAGTATCAGGCATTGATTCGTGATCATATGGATGAGCTGGCAGAAATCTTGACCGCAGAGCAGGGCAAGACTATTGCTGATGCACGCGGTGATGTATTCCGTGGTTTAGAAGTGGTTGAGCATGCTGCTGGGATTGCAAACCTGCAGATTGGCGACTTCGTTGAAAACGTTGCGTCTGGGGTTGATACCTATAGTATTTGGCAGCCACTGGGCGTCTGTGCAGGTATCACACCGTTTAACTTCCCAGCAATGATTCCACTGTGGATGTTCCCAATGGCGATTGCCACAGGGAATACTTTTATCCTAAAACCTTCTGAGCAAGACCCAATGGTGACTATGCGTTTGGTTGAGCTTGCTGTTGAAGCGGGCGTACCTGAAGGGGTGCTAAACGTCGTACATGGCGGCAAAGCTACTGTCGACGCCATTTGTGACCATCCTGATATCAAAGCAGTTTCTTTTGTTGGTTCGACCAACGTTGGTAAACACGTTTATGAGCGTGCAAGTCAATCAGGTAAACGCGCTCAGTGTATGATGGGCGCAAAAAATCATGGCGTTATCCTACCAGATGCCAATAAAGAGCAGACTCTTAATCAGCTAGCAGGTGCCGCATTTGGCGCTGCTGGTCAGCGTTGTATGGCGCTGTCTGTCGTTGTCCTCGTCGGTGCCGCTGGTGAGTGGATTGATGACATCAAGGCCAAAGCAGAGGGTTTAATTGTCTCAGCCGGTAAGCACGATAAAGACTTGGGACCACTAATATCTCCTGCAGCAAAAGCACGTGTTGAACATTTGATTGGCACAGGAGTGGAAGAAGGGGCGAGCTTGATACTTGATGGTCGTGGCATTACGGTTGAGGGTTATGAGAACGGTAACTTCGTTGGTCCAACTATCTTTGATAACGTCACTGCGGATATGCAAATCTACAAAGAAGAAATCTTTGGACCTGTCCTTTGTATCATGCGTGCCAATAGCTTAGATGAAGCGATTGAGTTACTGAATGCCAATCCGCATGGTAATGGTACGGCTATCTTTACTCAGTCAGGGGCTGCAGCGCATAAATTCCAACAAGATATCCAAGTCGGTCAAATCGGTATTAACTTGCCAATTCCTGTGCCGCTACCAATGTTCTCGTTTTCAGGTTCACGTGCTAGTAAGCTTGGTGATTTGGGTCCTTATGGTAAGCAAGCGGTGCAATTTTATACCCAAACTAAAACTGTTACAGCACGCTGGTTTGACGATGAAGCAAGTCGTGGCGTCAATACGACTATTTCAATTTAATGCTGAATCACCTATATTTGCACTGACAACTTAACATACCCTATTCAGCACAAGGATGACCCCATGGATTTTTCATTAACCGATGACCAAATTGCCTTTCGCCAAACCGCCAGACAGTTTGCCCAAAAAGAGCTTAAGCCCAATGCCGCTGAATGGGATCGCACCTCGCATTTCCCAATAGATGTCATCAAAAAATCAGGCGAGCTTGGATTTTTAGGGTTATATACCAACCCTGAGTATGATGGCCTGGGTCTGCCGCGTTTAGATTCTGCCATGGTGTTTGAAGAGCTAGCATGGGGTGATACTGCGGTAGCTGCTTATATGAGTATTCATAATATGGCAGGCTGGATGATCGGTGAGTTTGGTAGCGATGCGTTGTGCAAGAAATATTTGCCCAACATGGTCAGCGGCGAATGGCTGGGCAGTTATTGTTTGACGGAACCTAATGCCGGTTCTGATGCGGCATCATTACGTACCAAAGCCGATAAGCAAGGCGAGTATTATGTGCTGAACGGTGAAAAAACCTTTATTTCAGGGGCCGGCTCAACCGATGTGTTGGTCGTTATGGCTCGTACGGGCGCTGCAGGACCCAAAGGTATCTCAGCATTCGTGGTTGATGCAGACAGCGCTGGTATCGAATATGGCAAAAACGAGCATAAAATGGGCTGGAAAGCGCAGCCAACACGAACGATTAGCTTTAAAGATGTCAAAGTTCCAGTAGAAAATTTGATAGGCGAAGAAGGTCAAGGTTTTCGTATCGCAATGAAAGGGTTAGATGGCGGCCGGATTAATATTGGTATCTGTGCAGTAGGAACAGCGCAAGCGGCGCTTGAGACAGCGACCAATTACGTACAAGAGCGCAGCCAGTTTGGCAGCCCGATTGCCAGCTTACAGTCGGTACAATTTAAGCTTGCTGATATGCTGACTCAAACCATCACCGCACGACAAATGCTCTATTTAGCAGCCAGTAAAGTCGATAATAACGATGCGCAAGCCTCTACTTATTGCGCAATGGCAAAGCGTTTATCGACGGATCTTTGTTTCGATGTCGCTAACGAAGCCTTGCAGCTGCATGGTGGTTACGGCTATCTCAATGAGTATCCGCTTGAGCGTCATGTGCGAGATTTGCGCGTGCATCAGATTTTGGAAGGTACCAATGAGATTATGCGCGTGATTGTTTCGCGTCAGCTATTACAAGACGAGGCATTAAGCCAACTGCGTTAACCTATTTATATGAATAAAATGATTTTATGACAAGGATGTTTGATCATGACGGATTATACCAACTTAAAACTATCGATTGATGGTCGTACTGCGACGCTAACCCTAAACAACCCACCTGCTCATACATGGACGATGGACAGTCTCAAGGCGCTTAAGCAGCTGGTCACTGATCTTAATGCCAATGATGAGGTATATGCGTTAATCGTTCATGGCGATGGCGAAAAATTCTTTTCAGCGGGCGCCGATTTAAATAATTTTGCAGATGGTGATAAAGGTCGCGCGATCAGTATGGCGATAGCCTTTGGTGAAGCATTTGAGGCATTGTCAGCTTATCGCGGTGTGAGTATAGCGGTTATCAACGGTTACGCGATGGGCGGTGGTCTTGAGTGTGCGCTGGCTTGTGATATCCGTATCGCAGAAGAGCATGCCCAAATGGCGCTACCTGAGACAGGCGTTGGTTTATTGCCGTGTGCCGGCGGTACCCAAAATCTAACGGCTTTAGTAGGCGAAGGCTGGGCAAAGCGTATGATATTGTGTGGTGAGCGCGTCGATGCTCAGATTGCACTACGTATTGGCTTAGTAGAAGAAATCGCTGCGAAAGGTGAGGGATTGCAAGCAGCTCAGGCATTGGCGCAAAAAGTCGCTAAGCAATCACCGGTTGCGGTCAGTTATTCTAAAGCGCTGATCCAAGCAGCAAGAGACACACCACCTGCGCAAAATCTTATCCATGAGCGTGAAGCCTTTGTTAAATTATTCGATACCAAAGATCAGCGTGAGGGTGTACAAGCTTTCTTAGAGAAGCGTAAGCCTGTTTGGCAAAATAAGTAAACGATACTTCAGTTATTTTAACCAAAAGTTAGTTTAACTAAAATAATACTTTCTCACTTTTTCATTTTGTAGGTCGCATTTATGACAGCAGCTATAGAAGGCACGCCAGACGCGCCGGTAGTATTCAGCACCGAACCGACAGATTGTGGTCACCTTATTGGGATAATGACGTTAAATATGCCCAAATCTCTTAATGCCTTGAGTGTTGAGATGTGTCAGTTGTTATCGCAACAACTAGAGCAGTGGGAAGGTGATGAGCAAATAGTAGCATTGCTATTAAAAGGCGCAGGCGACAAAGCATTTTGTGCAGGCGGTGATATTCGCAGATTATATGACAGTATGTCAGCAACAGCGCCTATGCCAAATCCTTATGCGACAGATTTTTTTGGTCATGAGTATAGCCTTTATCGAAAAATGCACTTTTATCCTAAGCCGCTCATTCTTTGGGGTGACGGCATCATTATGGGCGGAGGTATGGGTTTGATGGCAGGCTGTAGTCATCGACTGGTCACTGAGCGTACCCGTTTTGCCATGCCTGAGATTACCATTGGCTTATTTCCTGATGCGTCTGGCAGTTGGTTCTTGCAGCGTATGCCAGCTAAAACAGGCTTGTTTTTAGGGCTAACAGGTGCAATGTGTAATGGTAGCGATGCATTATTGACCAGCTTAGCAGAATATGCGGTTGCCAGTAATGACTACGATGCCATCATGCAGCGCTTAACACAGAGTGATTGGCAAGCGGCAGCTGATGCGGATAATAAAGAAAGCAACAACAGCGCCCATAGCATCGTGAGTCGGGCATTAGCGGCGCAGCCCGTTTCTGAGCTGCCTGCTAGTAAGCTTGCGCAGCATTGGCGCGCTATCCAGCAGCTGATGAACAGCGGTGGCTTGGGTGATATTGATGCGCTATTGCAAAGTGATGAGGCGCTTACACAACTGGATGCAGATTTTGCAGCCGACAGTTGGGCGCAGCGAGCTGTAGCAACCTATCGACATGGTTGCCCAGTGACTGCAGCGTTGACCTATGCGCTATATCATAAGGTAACGGATTTATCGCTAGAACAAGTCTTATATCTAGAGACCAATGTCGCTGTACATTGTGCCGCTAACCCTGATTTTAAAGAAGGCATACGGGCGTTATTGATTGATAAAGATCGCGATCCGCACTGGTCACGCACGTTAGCTGATTGCTTGAGTACAGAAGGACAAAACTATATCCAGCAGCACTTTACCAATCCTTACGCGAAAGGTGAGCACCCTTTAGATGATTGGCTTAGCGATGCAGCATTGGGTAATCAAGCGGTTCGCTAACCATATATTAATCCTATGATTTTCTATTTTCAGTCTAATTGACTGAATTTAAAGCAAATTTAAAAAAATGAAACGAATGACATAATCGATCATCAAGGAGCGATGAGATGGGTACAAAGGATACAGGTTCAAGTAATACAACTACGACTGATAATGACGGTAATACAGCAAAGCCAAATATTGCCTTTATTGGACTTGGTAATATGGGCGGCCCAATGGCAGAAAACTTGTTAAAGGCAGGTTATACGCTATCGGTTTATGACTTATCTGCAGAGGCGACCGCGCGTTTGCAACAAGCGGGTGCTAGTATAGCAGACAGTCCTAAAGACGCTGCTCAAAATGCCCAAGTGGTTATCAGTATGTTACCTGCTGGCAAGCACGTCCATTCTGTCTATTTAGGAGAAGGTGGCTCTGACGGTCTACTTGCAGACTTACCAAAAGGTACTTTGGTGATTGATAGCAGTACGATAGCAGCCGCTGACGCAAGAAAGGTAGCAGAAGCTGCAAGTAAGCTTGGTATCGACTTCTTAGATGCACCAGTCTCTGGCGGTACAGGCGGCGCTATCGCTGGTACGCTAACCTTTATCGTTGGTGGAGAGGATAAAGCCTTTGCCAAAGCTGAGCCGATACTGGCTGTGATGGGTAAAAACATCTTTCATGCAGGCGCACATGGTGCAGGACAAGTTGCAAAAATCTGTAATAACATGCTGCTTGGGATTTTGATGGCAGGAACGGCAGAAGCGATTAATCTGGGCGTCAAAAACGGTCTCGACCCAAAAGTGCTATCCGATATCATGCTGCAAAGCTCAGGTCGCAACTGGACGCTAGAGGTCTATAACCCTTATCCGCAAGTGATGGAAAATGTCCCATCGAGCAATGGCTATCAAGGCGGATTTATGAGTAAGCTGATGCAAAAAGATCTGAATCTTGCTATGCAGACCGCTCAAGATACTCATGTAGAGACACCAATGGGCGCTAAAGCAACCGAGCTTTATGCTGCGCATACCGTTGAGAATGGCGACAGAGATTTTTCTAGCATTATGGCGCGTCACGACAGCTCTGTATTGTCTTAAAACATCAAAAACACAACTAAAAAAGGTCTGCACTATTATTATAATGCAGACCTTTTTTTTGGCTTATATGAGCGCATTTAACTTGGCAGCTCATAGACGAGCGACTGAATATCTTGTGCCGCTTTTTGTAGTCGTGGGACATGGGCTAAAAGATCATCTAAAGATACCCGTATAGTCGGCGCATGAAGATACAACGACGCAAGGTAGCGTGATTTTCTATCCCGTATCGGTACGGCGATTGCTACCATCTCAGAGATAAACTCTTCATTGTCGATACCAATGCCTGTTTCAGCGATACGATCGAGCTCAGCGTTTAATTCATCGATATCAGTGATGGTGTTTTTGGTAAATTTATCCAATGATAAATTTTGCAGTATTTTGTCGCGACGTGCGCTTGATAGCTGACTCAAATAAAGCTTGCCGGTAGCAGTACACCACATGGGTGATTTTGCGCCCACTGGCAAATAAATCTGTATTGGCAAGGTCGTTTTTGCGCGATTGGTGTAGATCATATTCATCTGATAAGGAACACCGATACCGCAAGTTTCTTTTAGCTCATCGACCAGTTTTTGCAAAATCATTTGCCGTTCATTAAAGAACAGTCGCTGCTGCCAAAGCTCAACACCCAAATTGCGTACCCGCTTGCCTGGTATAATACCGCCGCCAATGTCAATCGTCACAAACCCTTCATCGACCAGATTTTGAATCAATCGATGAATGGTTGGCTTTGGAATATCAAGCTCCTGCGATAGCTCAAGTGGCGAAATCGGCTTTGAGGCATAAGATACTGCTTCGATAATCTCTAGCACACGGGTAATCGATGATACTTTAGGCATATAAATAACTCAGTAAGAATGAAAAATAAAGCAGGTAACTATAACGTAATTGATATGACCACCAGTACAAAACAGAGCACAATAATCAAGGCAGTAAGGCTAAAAATGAATAAGTATAAAGACATACAGCGATTAGCTTACTGACTCTAATTTGGCACAATATAACCCTTAGAAAACCCTGACTCTCATTATATAGTAGCGTGTTTACCTTGCGTGGATTTATAACAAAATTATCTGAGATTTTTTCGGTTTTTTTAGCAATATTAGATACGTTTAGTCACAAAGTACAACAATCTGTAGTAATTAACTCTATAACTGTTATTGCGTTATTTCTTAAGATGCTTCATTATGCAGACACATTTTGTAATACCTTTACATGAGCGTTAAGCATTCCAATAATCATGTGTAGGCTGCGCAGTGGCTTTAAGAACATTGTGTAACAAAAAGGCGAAGTTTTGCGGATTGGTGTAGTAATTATTACAATATCTATGCAATCTTTACATAATGGCAAATAAAAGGCGCGTCTTTAGGGGTGACTTTTTGAGCCAAAATTGTTTTAATCCTCGCATCAAAATGATTGTTTAAAAAAAGCTAAACTATCATTTTTTATGGGCGGTCTATTTCATACTTTAGGAGAGTAATCATGAAACTTATTCAATTAACAGCAATCTCTGCTGCCGTTTTAGCCTCAACTGCAGCACTTGCAGCTGATCCAGTTATCGTTATTGATGGCAATGAAGCCGTTGTATACGAAGCTACGCCTGCTTATGCATATGATGCTGACGCTGGTGTTTTACGTAACACCACTGGTGCTGTGGTTGGCGGTACTACAGGTTTCTTTAAAAAAGTAGTAAACCCAGCATCTGTTAGTGCTGAAGTGGGTACTTTAGGTTATGGTGCTAACATCGGTTGGTCACTAAACGACAAAACTGAACTGCAAGCTGGTTGGGCAGGTGGTGATGCAGCTGATCTTTTTGGCGGCGACTTTGATGTAAACGACGTAAACTATGACGTTGATACTGATTTCAGTAACCCGTACCTAGGCGTACAAGTACGTCCTATGGCAAACTGGTTCACTATGGGTGCTGGTATCATCGTTCCTGACAATGAGATCGATGTAACTTCTAACCCTAATGGTGGCGTGTATAAAGTTGATGGTAATCAATATGACGCAGACGACGTAGGTGTATTGAAAGGTAATCTTGAACATCGTAACAAGCTAGCTCCTTATGCCACTATCGGCTTCCGCCCTAATATTACCAATAACTTTGGTTTATTTGGTGAGCTAGGTGCTGCATATATGGGCAAAACTGATGCGACAGTTAGTTCAGTTGGTGGAGTAAGTGGGCCTATCAGAGATGAAAAC
>NZ_DATIRM010000288.1:0-2391 GCF_035469765.1 Psychrobacter sp. | reverse complement strand
CCAAAAACCATGATGCTTGTCGGTCGCGGAACCATGATGGTCGCTACGGCAGCAGGATTAATTTTTGCCAGCTTTAAGCTTGATATTCTCGTGATGTTAGTCTTTGTCGGTGCGTTATGGGGTGCGATTGTATTCCCAGTGATTGCCAGTGTGTTCTGGAATCGCGTGACAAACACTGCCTTTACCTCAGCCGTCATCGTCGGATTATTATTATTCTGTATCGCTCGCTTTGAGCTCATACCTATCATTGGCGTTACGGCGCTATTTTTTGAAGTATTGGCAAGCGTTGGTGCTGCTGTGGTGATTGGACTCATGGTATTTGGCTTTTTAGGTCGAAAAATGGCTGTGGCAGCTGCTGCCCTCACACTGATACTGATGCTGATATTTGCCACTGGTTTCTTACGTCAATATATGGTGCTACTTGCATCACTGACCGCTTATGGTGCCAGTACAATCGTCTGCGTCATTATCAGCCTCATGAGCAACGAGCATTTTGACTTTGACCTTATTAAACAGCGCGTTGGCGACTATGACAATAAACCTAGCATACCAGCGACAACCAACGTTCAAAACTAGATTTATATACTATCGATATTTTGATTACTGATTTTTATGATTTAATAAATTCATCATTCATTTTTAATACCTAAAATAAAGGAGTTAATATGGAAACCACGTTTTTTTATGGGCTTTATATCTTAATCTGGCCAGCAATCACGCTGGGTGTACTGATACTTATTTGCACTGCGACTTATAGAGATGTAAAAAAGGCCGTAGATAACAATAAAAGTATCGTTTAGCGACTTAATTAAGGATAGGATTTATCGTGATATGACGCTAAATACGCCTAACCTGATAAATAATCGGTCTTTATATCAAAAAGGGCTTGTAATTTAAATTATATTTGCTAATATAGGCGTCCTTGATTGGCTGGGTGGCAGAGTGGTCATGCAGCGGACTGCAACTCCGTTAACGCCGGTTCGATTCCGACCTCAGCCTCCAATTATTTAGGTTAAAAATTTATTAGGATTTATATTAATTTTAGCTTGCTTTATTAATGTAAATGCTTATAATAGCGACCACTATCTAAAAAGTAGAAAGCTTACTCATTAGATAATACAAGTTTTGCCCGGGTGGTGAAATTGGTAGACACAAGGGATTTAAAATCCCTCGCTAGTAATAGCGTGCCGGTTCAAGTCCGGCTCCGGGTACCATTACATAGTCCTATACTATCTTATAGAACAACAAAGCCCCTGATATCAGGGGCTTTGTTGTATCTGGTGTTCTATACTGTCCTGCTTTATCTATCCTAATCCATGCACTTTGAGTATACTGAGTTTGAGTGTGTTTATGGAGATCTAGGCTATAGAAAGAAAAGCAATCAGTTCAGACCGAAGCATCAGCAGCCATAAGCCTGAAGATAAGAAGTACTTTGTTGCTGTCAAAAATCATCCTAAACTCTTCTTAATGGTGCGTCCTACTGAGACTAAGTCATGGATGTATCGATACTACCCACCTTCAAATCCTAAGCAAAGCATTATCTCCATCGGTATATACCCAAGTATCTCGTATGCTCGCGCCTGTGAAGTTTGGCGTGAATATGAAGATCTGTTAAGCAAAGGTATTGACCCTAAAATAAATTGTGAAGAAATAAAGAAAAGAATTATTAGTAAAACTAATAATTATTTTCGTCACTTTGCATGGAAATATTTTGATAACTTAGATCAGACTCAGAAGAGTAATACCCTCATCCGTAAGAAAGGTCGCTTAGAGCTAATATGCTCATATATTGGTGACGAGCCTATTAGTGAAATTGACTCACCTAGAATGCTTGAGGTGCTATTAGACATTCAAGCTAATTCACTCAACAAGGATGGTAAGCCTACAGACAAGGCTGAACGCTGCGCTGGCATAGCCAGTGATGTATTTATTTATGCTGGTGCCCGAGGTTTTTGTAGCAGCAATCCTGCAGATTTAATCAAAAGCCAACTGGCTAAAGCTATGGTCATCGTCCAGCCATTACCAAGCCCAAAGATTTGGCTAAACTACTACGAGCTATTGAGAAACAAGGAATAGTATTTTCATGTCTAAGTATAGTTAAAATACCTTAAAAACGCTACGGTACTGCTAGTATAATTTTTTTGCAGCCTCTGTCTGCGTAGGCACAGCAAGCAAGAAAAATTGATATCAGCAGTACGTTATGTATCGATATTGCTTTTCCCTGACTATAGACAAACTCAATCCTCGTATTAGAACATAAGTGGTCTAATGCGAAGATTTATTTAGGGTTAAATAGCAGTGCATACATGCTACTTCTAGGAGTTATTGAAAAGGTGATCTATGAGAGAGGCACACAGAGATGTAGTCACAGCCGTATCAAAACTTAATGGC
>NZ_DATIRM010000287.1:0-2414 GCF_035469765.1 Psychrobacter sp. | reverse complement strand
GAGCCACATCCGGGTAAAGCAAAAGTCAGCGTTAAGATAGCGATATGCATTTTATTCTCCTTGCCAAAAAAGTTTATACTTTATCGTAGCATTCAATATAATGTCGGATAATGTCTGCGCGTCAGCATCCATACCCTTTATAATAGCGTATCAATCGCCAACATGCGTATCTAACCCATGACTTCTATCAGTTACGTACAGCAACAGCACATTACTCGACTGTGCGTGCGCTGCGGCTTACTCCTCATGCAATATGGCGCTGAGTCTGCCGTGGTGGTGGACTTATCCAAACGCTTGGGGCTCGCCTTAGGGATGGACAGCGTAGAATGTTCGCTGAATTTTAACGCCCTGACCTTGACCACCATTTGTGATGAGCGCTGTATCACCACCACCAGAGACACGATCAATCAAAGCATCAATGTCAATTTATTGGTGCAAATCCAGCAAATCGTCAATAGAACCGAAGCCGTCACAGATAATAATAATAACAAACTGAAGTCTGAACTGACTGACCGCACTACCCTTGCCTTTGATGCATTAGATAAAACCGTTTATCCAACATGGCTAGTGGGCGTGTTTGTTGGCGCATCTTGTGCCGCGTTTGCTTATCTAAATGGCGGCAGTTGGTCGATTACTGGCGTGACGTTTATCGCTGGCATGGTGGCAATGTTCACCCGTATTTACCTGTCCAAACACCATTTTAATCCCTTTATAGCGGTCATTGTGACGGCTTTTATCGCTTCTTTAATTGGGGCGACGACCTATTATTTTGATATTGGCAACAATGCCGATATTGCCGTTGCCTCGAGCGTGCTCTTACTAGTACCAAGCTTTCCGTTAATCAACTCTTTCTCAGATATCCTAAAAGGCTATGTCAATATTGGGATTGGGCGTGCCGTTTTTACCTATATGCTAACCTTGTCCGCGTGCGTTGGTATCGTGATGGCGCTGGTCTTACTTCGCATACAGCACTGGGGGTTTTAAGATGTGGTTCATTGAAACCGTGGTGCTGTCGTGTATCATCACCCTTGGTTGGACGCTGATGTTCACCGTACCCAAACGTTACATTTTACCTTGTTTGCTGATGACCGCTTTTGGATTTGGGCTAAAAACAGCGCTTGTCTATCAACACGTCCATCTCGTGGTTGCTAGCTTTTTTGGGGCAATGCTTGCCAGCTTTTTGGGGGTGTATTTTTCTAAAAAATATACCCTACCGCCCACAGCTTTAATTTCGCCAAGTGTCATCTGTATGATGCCAGGCATCGCCGCTTATAAGGCGATGGTCAGTATGGTGCAGATTGGTTATTTTGGCTTTTCCGACGAGTTATTTAGCCAAATGATGGTGTATTTGTTTGAAGCGTTATTTGTGACTTCAGGATTGGTGCTAGGCTTATCCATTCCTGGACTGTTATTTTATAGACGTCGTGCCATCGTATAGATGGTGGACTGCTCTTAGCTAGGCGCTGTTTTCAATTAACGTTCAAAATTACATTAATAACCCCTTAATAAAGAGACTCAATATGACAAAACATTATGACTATATCGCCATTGGTGGCGGTAGCGGCGGTATTGCCTCGATCAACCGCGCAGCGAGTTATGGTAAAAAATGCGCCATTATCGAAGCCAACCAATTGGGCGGCACTTGCGTAAACTTGGGCTGTGTGCCTAAAAAGGTGATGTGGTATGGCGCACAAGTGGCCGAAGCCATCCATAAATATGCGCCAGATTATGGCTTCGATATCGAAGTCAAAGGCTTCGACTTTCAAAAGCTGGTGCATAGCCGCCAACAGTATATTGAAAACATTCACCGCGCTTATGACAATAACTTGGCAAAAAACGGTGTTGAAGTGATAAAAGGCTTTGCCAAATTCGTCGATACCAATACGGTAGAGGTCAATGGCGAGCTTATTACTGCTGACCATATTTTGATTGCCACAGGCGGTCATCCTATCAAACCAGATATCAAAGGCGCAGAATACGGTATCGATTCTGATGGTTTTTTTAAGTTAAATCATTTACCAAAACGTGTGGCTATCGTCGGCGCAGGATATATCGCCGTTGAAATCGCAGGGGTGATGAATAGTCTAGGCGCTGAGGTGCATCAGTACGTGCGTCAACACTCGCCGCTGCGCTCATTTGACCACACTATCATGGAGACCTTACTGATAGAGATGGAGCAAGATGGAATTCAATTGCATACCAACACCACGCTCACTGAAGTCTATAAAAATGACGATGGCAGTCTGACCTTGTGTACCGAAACTGGTAGCCTCGATACGGTAGATTGTTTGATTTGGGCGATTGGTCGCGCGCCTTCTACCGATAGTATTAATCTGCAAGTAACGGGCGTAGAGACTACGGATAACGGCAAAATTAAAGTCGATAAGTTCCAAAATACCAATGTTAAAGGTATT
>NZ_DATIRM010000286.1:0-2910 GCF_035469765.1 Psychrobacter sp. | reverse complement strand
AAATCGGTTAAAAATTGGCCTCTGGGAAGTCGTTCATTGTTAGTGACATTAAACTCAGCAATAGGGGCAGACGCTTTTGATAAAATATATCAAAATATGCCGGGTCCTGACCCTAACTCTGGTTTGACACTGCAACGACCCTTTTGGATAAATTTAACCTCAAAAGATGATTGGGTGACTGGGAAAGCATTCCCAAAAGCACGTTTAATCGGACAAAAGCTCTCTGATTTGGCGAAGAAAAGAACGATTGGACATTATATGCCGTATGTTTCTCATTATATTACCATTGAGAATGGCGATTCGCCATATAAAAAATCTGAGTGTTTTTCTAGCTACGATAGTCATGACAGTCACGGTATTGAAGCGCAAGATGGGCAGGCAACGCTAACACCAAAACCAAAATCTAATGTTAGAGGCATAGAGCCATGGTTCAAAATACCCTTGCAAGACCCAAATTATAATAAGAAAAATCAGCGCAATGATAAGGAGAATGTGACGACCAATTTCTGTGATGAGACACGATATGTATATGAAAATCCAAACGCTATAGCAACGGATGGTCGATATTACACGACCGTTTTACGACCTTTATATCATCGACCAGAAAGTAGATTAGGTTATATGTGGAATTTCCACACCGACCAAAGTGTCATCGGCTATAGACCGGAAGAAGCAAAAGTCATAAAAAACTCAGGAAAACATAATGCGTATGTGCAGACCATTCTTGGTCGTATGGCTGACGATATGTTATTCACATCCCCAGAAAAGTAATTGATTTCACATAAATTTAAAAACGATAACTGTGCTTTATAAACGAACTTGAAAGCTAAAGACATTGAATAGTTAATAAGATTCATTTAAAATGAACCTTTAAGGTAGCTTTTCTAACATTCATCATAAGAAGACCGCTATGCAATCGATTAATTTACCTACTAAGCCGCCAAGCTCGCCGCACCCTATACTCAACTTAAGCTTTCGAATATTTTTTAGTGCAGGGGCAATTTTTGCCATCATAACGATGACGTTGTGGGCATTTGTCTTTACTGGGCATACCGATATCGATGCGCAAACGTTGAACCCACTATATTGGCATGGTCATGAGATGATTTATGGTTATGCGTTAGCTATCGTTGCAGGGTTTTTGCTGACAGCGGTGAAGACGTGGACAGGCGTTATGATGCCATACGGTTATAGGTTACTAGGCATTTTTATGTGCTGGTTGCTGGCGCGTTTGGGCTGGATGGCATTTGGTTTAGGGATTGATATTGGTATTGAGCAAAGTGCTTGGTTGTATATAGCCGCAGTGTTTGATTTGTTGTTTGTCGGTTCTATGGCGTTTGTAGTATTTCGCGCCGTTTTACAAGTAAAGCAGTATAAGCAGATGGGTATTCTAGCGAAGCTTGCGCTACTGACACTGGGTAATGGGCTGTGCTACTGGGGCATTATCAGCGCTGATATGACCATGACAAAGATTGGTGTTTATTTGGGGTTTTATCTTATCATTGGCTTGGTATTGACCATTGGTCGCCGCGTGGTGCCGTTCTTTATTGAGCGCGGTTTGAGTATTCCTAATGCAGCAGGCGTGGCAGAAACGGTGACGGTACGTAATAGTAAGGCGCAAGATATTGCAAGTTTGCTATTTTTCTTCGTCTTTTTTATCACTGATTTATTTTATCTGAATAGGTACTTGCTGACTATTAGCGCACTTGGCGTGGCAGTGGTCAATATCGTGCGCTTGATGGGTTGGTATCATCGCGGTATTTGGCAAAAACCTTTATTATGGTCGCTGTTTATTGCGTTTTTAGGGATGTGTGTGAGTTTTATACTGTACGCGCTACAGCCGTGGCTCGGTTATAATCATAGTATTGCTGTACATGGATTAGCAATCGCTGGTATTGGTATGATGACAGTAGCGATGATGGCACGTGTGTCGCTTGGACATACAGGGCGCAGTATTCATGAGCAACCCAAAACGGTCAATATCATGTTTGCATTGATGGTATTGGTATTTATCAGCCGTGTACTATTGCCACTTATCGATAATAGCCATTATTTATGGTGGATAATGGTCGCGCAAGGAGCTTGGATTGCCTGCTTTATATTGTTTTGCAGCAGCTATCTGCGTATCCTAGCAAGCCCGCGCCCAGATGGTTTGTTTGGTTAATGATGTTTAATTACTAAAGTGGCAAAAGTGCAACTTAATAGTAATATATGTTAAATAATTCGATTGTTGATTAAAAATAGGAGCGCTTAAAATGCGACTGACCAATTATAGTGATTATGCGCTGCGCTCGTTAATATATTTGGCGACCAAGCCCGATCCGTATCTATTGGCGAATATTAGTGATATTGCTAATAGTTATAACATCTCTAAAAGTCATCTGACCAAAATTATTCACCAATTGGGGCAACTTGGCTATATCGATAGTGTGCGTGGTAAAAACGGCGGTATTCGCTTGGCCCGTGCCCCAAAAGATATTAATTTGGGGGTATTGATTAAGCAAATTGAGCCGGATTTCGCTTTGGTTGAGTGTTTTGCGACAGATTTATCAATCACTCCAAAGCCTGACAGTGATAACAGTGTGGCAAATATTGATAGTGATCACGAAGAAAATAGCGCCAAAGATGTGTCATTGACTCTGGTGGACGAAGTGGCACAGACGGCTAGGGTTGGCTGTGTTATTAGCCCTGTCTGTCAGCTTAAACAAGTTTTATTCGAAGCGTTAACTGCTTTCATTGCGGTACTTGAGCGCTATACATTGGCAGATATTATCAGCAATGAGGCAGAGTTGGCAGAGTTATTATTTGATAAATGAATATTATGAAAAGGCTGCCAAGCGAGTCATCGCATATTGGCAGCCTTTTTTATCAATTAGTGCCGTAAAACCATACCGTTCAGGGCGTGGATAT
>NZ_DATIRM010000285.1:0-11120 GCF_035469765.1 Psychrobacter sp. | reverse complement strand
CAGCAAGCAAGAAAAATTGATATCAGCAGTACGTTATGTATCGATATTGCTTTTCCCTGACTATAGATGGTGGATGAATAGTATTCTTTAATACCAGTCATAAATTTAATATCTAAACATGGTTGATGGAATTCTCTGCTTGTTCAATTTTTCAATCAGAGCGTTTTATTTATAATAGGCATCGTTTTTCTTAAGCCACCAGTTCATATTGTCTTGACGTTTGGCACGAAATGTCTCTAGCTTGTCGGCGACCGTACTGTTGTGCTGGCGTGCGGTATCAAGGGCAAAGAGAATCGGCACAGAGGATAAGACGCCAAAGCGTATTTTTGACTTTGGTAGATTTAGCCCATCACCGATATCATCGCCGACCAAAGTACGGGTCACACTAGCATTGACCATCTCAACAAAGCGTCCACGGCGGTTATCCTCGCCCATGAGCTGACGCGGCAAGTCATGTAGCGCTTTTGCCAATGGTTGTCCCATCTTAAAATCAAGCTGTTGAATGGATAGATAGGTATAGAGCCACTCCCAACAGGCAGTTTCATCTTTTGGCAGCCGCTGCAAATCCACCCCCATCCAGTAGCTGGCAAGATTCCATAGATGTAAAATACCTTCGGCTTCCTCAGTGCTGATACGAGCGCCAAGCAACCTTAAGCCGCGCATAATCAACAATGAAAACTGTAAATGGGTGGCAATCATATCGGTCTGGTTGATTGGTATGCCCCAATAAGCGGTGTTCCAGCTACCATCAGGCAGATGATGTTGGTCAGCATTTGATAAGCCACCGGTCGCGGCATTGGCTTTACCTTTAAGCAAGTTTTGCCGTACCAAGGTATGGATTTGACGTACCTTGATAGATTGACGCCAGCCTTCAGAGCCAATCGCTAATACTTGCTCGATAGGTTTGTGTTGATTATGGGCGCTCGTATTCGGCTTATGCAATGGAGGATGCTCAGAGACCGCAAGGATATAAGCATAAGTACGCATCAATCGCGGTAAGGCATCGTGCATCAGGGCGCCAGTTTGGAGCAGCGGCAGCGATAGGGCAGGAATGCTATAACCTGCCATCAGCGCCACATTACGCAGCAGCCAAATCAGCATCAATGGATAGCGCCGATAGGCAATCGCGCCAATATGTGCAAGCTTAGGGGTAAACCAATCAGGATGATGGCTAAACTGTTCGCTTAAAACGTTAAAAGAAGCATTATCTAGAAGGGCATCATCCTCAAAAATAAGCGCTTTTTTATCATCAATAATAAATTGCTGTAAGGGCTTTGCAAAACGAATATCATCAGCCGCGAGAGCGTCAGCCAATGGATCACCAATGTCATAGCCTGCAACCATCTCGTCTAATAACTCTTGCGAGATAACAAAATCTTTTGGTAGCAAATAGCGTTTGATACGCTTTAATACTTGCAGATCACTATGATCATCAATGGCTGTCGTGCGTCCATGGCGCTGGTAAGAAGCAGGCGCTTGATGAGGGTCAGCATCTTGCCGAGCACTGGCAGTATTTTTTTTAGCGATTTTTTTCGAGAGATCGATGTAATCCATATTTTTGAGCAACTCTGTAGCAACTGCTTTTTATTAAGCGCCTTGAGCTACTTTACAATAAAGTAGCTCAAACGACCATTAAGAATGACGTGTTAAGTCCACAGAGGTCGCATTGACCTCATCTTTTAACGTAAATTTAAGCATCATATAACCTGCGATACCAGAGACGATTGAACCCATAATGATACCTAAACGCTCATCAAATAATGGGGATACGCCACCAAATGCTAGACCGCCGATAAACAGACTCATGGTAAAACCGACACCACATAATAATGCTGCACCATAGATTTGTTTGAAGTTCATGCCTTTTGGCATCGTAGAAATGCCCAGCTTAAAAATCACCCAGCACATCAGCATCACGCCTACTTGTTTGCCGATAAATAGTCCGGCAGCAATACCAAGCGGTACTGAATGGAATAGCTCAGCCAAGCCTGCACCTGCAAGCGATATACCAGAATTCGCAAAAGCAAACAGCGGTAGGATGCCATAAGATACGGTATTTTGTAGATCGTGCTCAAGCTCTTCAAGCGGAGAATGCTCAGGGTCAGTGCGGTCAAACAAAGGAATAAATAGCGCCAATACCACCCCTGCTAACGTTGCATGGATACCGGATTTGAGTACCGCAATCCACATAATTACCCCAATCAGCAAGTAAGGAGTGATGCTGGTCACATTACGGCGATTGAGCAGATATAAGAACGGCAGGCATAAGCCCGCGACAGCCAATGAGCCGAGTGATAAGTCATTGGTATAAAATAAGGCGATGATGATAATGGCACCAATATCATCAAAGATAGCAATAGAGACTAAGAAGACTTTTAGTGAGTTGGGTACGCGATTGCCAAGTAAGCTTAAGATACCAAGGGCAAAAGCAATATCGGTTGCAGCAGGAATTGCCCAACCTTTCCAAAATTCAGGCTCATGGTAGTTAAAAAGTAGATAGACGATAGCAGGTGCAACCATCCCGCCAAGCGCCGCTCCTGCTGGCAAGATAATTTGCTTTACATTGGAGAGCTCGCCAATTAATACCTCACGTTTAAGCTCAAGACCGACTAAAAAGAAGAATACCGCCATTAAGCCGTCATTAATCCAATGATGGGCATCTTTAGCAATTGAGAAGCTACCGATTTGAATAGCAACGGGAGCGTGGATAAAGCTTTCGTACCAAGTGTTTAGAGAAGTATTAGCAATAATCATTGCTGCGATAGCTGCCAGCGCTAGGACAATGCCGCCTGACGCCTCAAGATTAAAAAATGCTCTGACTTTATGTATTGCCATATTATCCTCATTAACCAAATAAAACGTGCGAAATTATTCAAAAACTCAACTGTCTTTCTTATGTCTTGCAGATATCAGTATTGGGTCCGCTGTAAGTAGGATACCGTATGGTGGTATGAATTTTATCAGCGCTGAGGTTTCTCAGACTGACACACCAGATAGCTTGCTCTAGTTTCTCACACTCTTATTAGCATAAACAAATGAAATACGTTATCTATTTTTAGGTCTTCCTTGAAGCTTTGATAAGAGTAAAGGCTGTTTTTAATGACAACTAAAGAATCTTGCACGATAAACCTAGCAGACTTTGTTAGGTTTTTGGCTTTTTTTACGGTTTTATCTTTATAATATTCGGCTTTATGCCATATGTCATTGCTAGCATCCAATTTGGCTTTTATAAATCAACTATTATCAAAGCCGTAGCA
Source organism: Psychrobacter sp. (assembly GCF_035469765.1). Taxonomy (GTDB): domain Bacteria; phylum Pseudomonadota; class Gammaproteobacteria; order Pseudomonadales; family Moraxellaceae; genus Psychrobacter. The sequence goes on along the minus strand of NZ_DATIRM010000285.1, from coordinate 7,863 downwards.
TTATTATCTAGCTGTCTACTTTTTGCCTAATATCTACCCAAGCATTTTTAACTGCGTGTTCCTAGACAAGTACGGTTAAGGAAGCGCTGCTAAAAATGATGTTTGGGTGACTATTCCAAGGCTTGTGTCTCTTATATCATAAATTTTGCAGGTCAGTGTCATGGACTTATCGTTTTCTATTGAGATTATTTTAATGCTAGCGGCTGTGGCCACGCTAGCAGGTTTTATCGATGCCATTGCGGGCGGCGGCGGTTTGTTGACGATTCCCGCTATGCTGCTTGCCAATATTCCACCTGTGTTGACCTTAGGTACCAATAAGCTACAAGCAGCATCAGGGGCGCTAGCGGCGTCTATTACCATGATTAGAAAGGGTGTGGTCAAACCTAAGAATATAAAAACGGCGATTATTGCCGCTTTTATAGGTTCTGTCTTTGGAACGATTGCCGTCCAGTTGTCGCCGCCGGATTTATTAGAAAAACTGATTCCGTTTTTGATTGCCGCGATTGGCATTTATACGTTATTTGCCCCAAGGCTCGGTGAGGTGGAGGCAGAACCGCGTATATCAGAAAGTAAGTGGCAAAAAGTAGTGGCACCCTTGATTGGTTTTTATGATGGTTATATAGGACCAGGTACAGGAATGTTTTTTGCCTTAGGAAATGTCGCGCTGCGGGGTAGAAAAATCATTGAAGCGACCGGTGCGGCAAAGGTGCTCAATTTGTCCACCAATATTGGTTCACTCATCTTCTTTATCTTAGGTGGTAATGTATTGTGGAAAGTAGGGCTTGCTATGATGGTTGGGCAAACGATAGGCGCTTATTTTGGCTCGCATATGGTGGTAAAAGGTGGCAGTAAACTTATTCGTCCGATGATTGTTTTAGTTTGTCTGGCAATGCTGACCAAATATGTGCTTGGTTAATACGTATTGATATTGATATTGATGTTTAAGCATAATAGACAATAAAAAACCTCAGACCAAATGAACCGACCCCCATAAGTTGTGTCCAACATTTGGGGATCAGTTCACAAATCGGCTGAGGTTTTTTAATACTTCATATAAGCTATTTTATATTGGCTATTTCTTACTAAAAACTAGCCACGTTTAATATCATCATATTCACTGCCCATCACACCATCATGAAAGACTGCTGATAGTTCACGCTCGCTGTCTGCATCGATATGACCATCAAACATCTCTTTTGCACCCGCATCAGGATCGTTATAAACGGCCAAATCCATCTCCCCTTCTGATTTTGCAACGATGACTGTAACTGCCGCATCGCCACCGACGTTCACTGCGGTACGTAGCATATCAAGAATACGGTCAACCCCTAAAATCAGACCAATACCTTCAATAGGTAGACCGACTTGGGCAAATACCATGGATAGCATAATCAGACCTACGCCCGGCACGCCTGCCGTACCGATAGAGGCGAGCACTGACATCAAGATAACGGTCAGGTAGCCGGTAACGCCTAATTGAACACCATACAGATTGGCGATAAAGATGGTCGCCGTACCTTGCATGATTGCTGTGCCGTCCATATTGATCGTCGCGCCAAATGGAATGGTAAAAGAAGCCACTGAATTACTAACGCCCATACGCTTGGTGACCGCACGTAAAGTAATGGGAATTGTTGCGTTCGAGCTTGAAGTACTAAAGGCAAAGATTTGTACTTCGCGCATTTTTGCCAAAAAGGTCTTAACAGATAGCCCTGAAGTCAGCTTGAGTATCACCATCATCGTGACGAAAAAGTGAAAGAAGAGTGCACCAACCAATACAGCGACATAACCCAGTAGTGACCAGATAAGATCTAATCCCAGCTCAGCCATTGCTTTGGTCAACAGTGCAAATACACCATACGGCGCTAGATTCATAATGATGGTCACCATCTTTAAGATGACTTCATTGATAAGCTCTAAGCTTTGTACCAAACCTTTGGCGGGCTTACCCACCATTAAAATACTAATACCAATCAACATCGCAAAAAAGATAATCGATAGCATATCGCCATTTGCCATCGCGCTGATGGGGTTAGAGGGGATAATATTGGAGAAAACGTCGATAAGGGGCGGCGCTGACTCGGCTTCGAATACCGCATCGGTTTCGATTTGCATGCCTTTACCAATACCAAATAGTGAACCAAGCCCGATAGCAGTAGTAATCGCTAGTGCTGTGGTCACCATATAGATAAAGAATGTTTTGCCACCAATACGTCCTAATAGACGAATATCACCGATACCGCAGACGCCGCAGATCAGTGAAATCAAGACCAGCGGTACGACGAGCATTTTTAGCGAGTTCACAAACAGCTTGCCGACAATGGCAAGAAAACCGTTGGTGACATAATTATTTACAAAGCTGCCTTCCGTGTTCAAGCCAGAATAGTTTATAAATAGACCCAGTATAATACCGAGCACCATGGCAACAATAATCTTGCCCGTCAAACCCATATTTTTCCACATAAACGCTATCCTTGGTGTCCGTTACGCACAGCAATAGACACAATAGCGCGCTCAATATGAGTGCAAGATTGCTGTCATGACTGTTGCTGTGACGTCTATAAATATATGAACTGACCATTAAGTCAGATTTTGGGGGACAATATAAAAGAATAGTTAGGGATACTGCAAGAATTTTTTATGACTTAAATGGCGTGACATTACAATATTATTGTGTTCGATATTTTTTGTTAACCAGAATTTCACAGCAATCTGAGTGAAACAAGGGCTACTCAAGGTTATTGAATCGCAATGTAAGTGATTCAATAAAAAAGCGAGATGGCTCTTATGAGAGCATCTCGCTTAGTTTATTGAGATAGATAGGTTGAAAAATAGCCAAGTTAATAACCGTTAAACATTGTCGTTTTCATCACGGTGCAAACTATCTTTCCATGCAGGGTTGCCATGCTCTGTTTGCTCAGCACTATTAGCTTGTATATTGTTTGGGTTTACCGAACCATCTTTATTCAATCGATGATTATAGCTCATACGTTCATTTAATTGTGACTCTGCATCACGGTGACGCGAATCAAGAGCTTCGAGTTCAGGGTGTGCATTCTCAAAATCGGTCTGCGCACGCACTTCCTTGGCAGTATCTTGCTCACTGACCATTTTTACATCACCATCACTCTCATAACCATGATTAGGATTGGCATCACCAGTCTGCTCATTTGTATGCGCAACATCATTTAGCTTATCAGTCGTAGGCTCGTCGCTATCAACAGATATATTATTTCTACCTTTAGCTTCATTTTTTAGCTGTGCGTAATCCGTCAATTGATGGACAGCATTTTCAAGAGTATGTGGATTATCACGCTCCTGAGCTTCTGATAAATGTTTATCAAATACATCGGTTAATAGTGAATCAAAACGAAGGGCGTTGTATTGAATGAGCACTTCCGCTTCTTCTTCAGTAATGTCGCCATTTTGGCTGGCATATACCACATGGTCCTCAAAGGTCAAACCCTCAAAGCTGTCTTTGTGTTCCGCTTTTTTAAATTTCTGCCATAAAGGTTCAACTTCAAGTAGCGTCTGATAAGCGTGTTCCATACGTCCGGTGACATCATCAGGCTCAGTATTGTAGTACACCATAGTTTTAAGATAATCGCGGAATGGATTGGCTTCAAAATCATCCATAAAGATATCACCCAATTGGCATTTTAGCTCATCGCTCACTGGGGCAAAGATGCGACCGCTTGGGAAGGTCACAAAGCTGACCAAATTGGCTGCCATACGATTTGGGAAGTTGGCAAACAAAGAGAAGAAAGCTTCTTGAATGGTATAAAAACTGTTTTTTAGCGCCACTTCAGCATGCAAGCGTTCAGCGACTGATTTGCTGCCATATTCATAAAACTGCAAAATTGCGGTTGCGATAAATAGATGAGAGTGGATATCTGCTAAGCGCCCAGAGAGCATCTCTTTGCGTTTTAAATCACCAGCGAGCAACCCTAAAGACATATCGGCGGTTAGGGCAAAGCTTGCGCTTAAGCGGTTGATGTGTTTGTAATAAGGAAGGGTAAAGTTATCAGCAAAATTTGGTGCATGACCACTACCACCAACATAACCTGCGACAAAGGCTTTGGCGCCGCGATTGAAAGTATAGCCTAAATGCTTAAAGAATAAATTATCGAACGCTTTGAGCGCGCCTTCTTTATCTTCGCTTTGTAGCAGTTGCAGCTCATCGAATAGATAAGGGTGACAGCGCATCGCTCCTTGACCAAAAATCATCAGTGAGCGCGTCAATATATTGGCACCCTCAACGGTAATAGATACTGGGATCGCTTGATAAGGAATCGCTAAAAAGTTACGCGGTCCCATTTGTACCGCACGGCCACCAACGACATCCATACCATCATTAATCACTGAGCGCATGGTCTCAGTAGCATAATATTTTGCCATTGCAGTCATCACTGATGGCGTACCACCTTGGTTGAGACCACAAGTGACCAGATGACGAAAGGCTTCTAACATATAAGTATTACTGGCAATACGGCTGGTGGCATCTTGCACGCCTTCAAACTTGCCGACTGAAATTTTAAACTGCTCACGAACTCTTACAAAGGCACCAACCGATAAATAGCTCATTTCACTGGCAGAAGTCGATAGGGCGGGCAATGAGATTCCGCGCCCAACGCCTAAACATTCCATCAGCATCCGCCAACCACGTCCAGCATTCTCCACACCGCCGATAATATAATCAAGCGGTATAAAGACATCTTGACCATCAACCGTCCCATTCATAAATGGTGAACCGATCGGATTATGGCGCGGACCGATAATTACCCCTTTATGCTTTGCAGGTACGAGCGCACAAGTAATGCCATAATCGGTTTTTTCAGGATTACCCAATAAACCTTCGGGGTCATGCATTTTAAATGCTAAACCAACGACCGTTGCAATAGGCGCTAAAGTAATCCAGCGCTTAGAAAAATTCATGCGTAGACCAAGCACTTGCTCGCCTTCATGTCGCCCATAACACACCACACCAGTATCAGGAATTGCACCTGCATCAGAGCCAGCTTCTGGACCGGTCAAACCAAAACACGGAACTTCTTCACCTTTCGCAAGACCAGGTAACCAGCGCTGCTTCTGCTCATCGGTACCGTAATGCATGAGTAGCTCACCAGGACCGAGTGAGTTTGGTACCATACAGGTCACTGCAGCAGTCGGCGAACGCGATGAAATCTTACTCATCACCCTACTTTGGGCATACGAGCTAAATTCCAGTCCACCATATTCTTTGGGAATGATTAGCCCCAAAAAGCCATTGGCTTTGATAAATTTCCACGCTTGTGGGGACAGCTCTTTGTCTTCATGGTGGATTTGCCACTCATCGAGCATCGCACAAAGTACTTCGACCTCATTATCTATAAAGCTCTGCTCTTCTTCTGACAATTCCGGATAAGGATATTTTGCAAAGGTATCCCAGTCAGGCGCACCCATAAACAGCTCTTTTTCCCACCAGCTAGTACCTGCATCAAGTGCTTCACGCTCGGTGTCACTCATGCTCGGCATAGCACCGCCCAAGGCCTTATAAACAGGCTTGGTAATTAGGCTTTGACGAATAGAGGTCACAAGAAGCACTAGGCAAAGTAGCGCAATGGGTAGACCTAGGATAAGCGACCATGGACTGATAAAAGCAGCGACGAGGACGGTAATTAAGGCAACACTGCTGCCAGTGACACGCGATAATGACAGCAAAAAGATGGCCAAGACCATGGCTAATTGAATGATAACTGCCAAAATAAATAAGCCAATGGCCATAACTGCCTCCTTTGCAACGCTCAATAAAAAAGCGTCAAAATCCAAGTGAATAAGAAAGTTTGGAATAACTATGATTGTTGTTTTATATTCCAGCCGTTCTTTTTTATAGTAAAAAATAATTTTGGTTTTTTGAAATTAGGGATTTCAGATATAGCCACCCTAAAATAAAAACTTCGTATTGAGAATAAAGGATTTGTCAAAAATAAATTTAACTACTAATATGAAACAGTTGTTTATAACTATCAAGAGCGAAAACGCTACGCTGTGTCGATAATATGTATCAAGACTTTCATATAGCTAAGTAATATCTCAACCGTTAACTAAAAGGTGCTAAACAGCTCTCGGCATAAGATAAGGTCTCATTGCGTCCGACAATGATATGGTCAATTAGAGACAAGTCTATTAGATCACAGGCTTTTTTGAGCTCATATGTCAACAGGTTGTCCGCCGTTGATGGTGTGGCGTCGGTATGCGGATGATTGTGCGCGATAATGAGCTGGCTAGCTGCATAGCTTAACGCATGACGTAGCACGTGCTTGATACAGACGGAGCAAGAAGAGATACCACCAGTAAATAGTATTTCAAAATTGATTAGATTTAAGGCGTTGTCCAAACACAACACAGCAAACACTTCTCGCGGCTCACCGCGCAACTGGGTACTGATATAGTCTTTGACCATTTGCGAGCGGTCGAGGGATTTACCGGTTTTAAGCTGACTGTCTAAATAGCGCGTGCCCATCTCAAGTGAGGCGAGTATCTGCGCGTATTTGGCAGGACCAATACCATGACAAGCAAGGACAGTCTCTTGCGGTGCAGCCAAAAGCTCTGCAAGGCTACCGAATTGCTCAATCAGATGACGCGCCAACTCGATGGCTGATTGAGACTGGGTGCCTGTACGCAGGAATATCGCTAATATTTCAGCGTCAGACAAGTGTGCGGCGCCAAATTTTAATAGCTTCTCACGTGGTCTATCATCTTCATGCCAGTCTTTGATGGCCATTGTCACTCCTTGAGATACCATTGCTACGCGATAAATGCGTTAAATTCAGAAAACTTTCCCTAACTTATCGCATAATTGATACTATAAGCGCAATTTTTATCTTTCAATTTTTTACTGATGCCACGCTTATGTCCAATATTGTGCTTGCTATCACCGGCGGTATCGCTGCTTATAAATCTGCCGTATTTGCCCGTCTACTAATTAAGGCGGGCTTTGATGTGCGCGTCATTATGACCTCAGGTGCACAGGCTTTTATCACTCCGCTGACCCTACAAGCTTTGACTGGTAATGAGGTACATATCTCATTACTCGATGAAAAAGCAGAAGCAGGGATGGGTCATATCGAGCTTGCCAAGTGGGCAGACCTTGTGGTCATCGCACCAGCATCTGCCAATACCTTGGCGCGTCTTGCGATGGGTATGGCTGATGATTTACTGACCACTGTATGTCTTGCAACGACAGCGCCAGTTATTATTGCCCCTGCGATGAATCAGCAAATGTGGGCGCATCCAGCCGTCAATTTAAATGTGCAAACCTTGCGTGATATGGATTATCAAGTCATTGCGCCTGCTAGTGGCGAGCAAGCTTGCGGCGATGTGGGAGCAGGGCGTTTGCCTGAGCCTGAGCAGCTATTAGAAGAGGTTTTGCTGTTTCAAGCGATGCAAACCACACCGCAACTCTTGGCAGGCAAGAGAGTTGTGATTACTGCAGGACCGACGGTAGAAGCTATCGATCCTGTACGTTATTTGTCCAATCATTCTACGGGAAAAATGGGCTTTGCCTTAGCCCGTGCCTGTGTTGCTGCCGGTGCAGATGTTATTTTGATTACTGGTGGCAAAGTTGCTCTGCCAACACCGCTCAATGTCACGCGTATTGATGTACTATCAGCCAAAGAGATGCTGATGGTCGCGCAGCAATGTGTGGAAGGTACGCATCATGCGCTACAGTATATGCTTGAAGAGGAACATGACCATACGCATGACCATTCTCATGAACACAGCCATGATCACAGCCATGAACATGCTCATCAGCATGGAGACTGTGATTGCGGTGAAGCGCATGTTCATGCTGATAATATCAATGATGGCAGCGTGAAGGTG
>NZ_DATIRM010000284.1:0-12780 GCF_035469765.1 Psychrobacter sp. | reverse complement strand
TGAAAACAAGATAGGCAATTCAGTATTGCCAATCGTTATTCATGGTGATGCCGCGTTTGCCGGTCAAGGCGTGGTACAAGAGACATTCCAGATGTCACAAACCCGTGCGTATACGACGGGCGGCACCATACATATTGTGATTAATAACCAAGTTGGTTTTACCACCAGTCGTCAAGAAGATGCACGCTCAACGGAATACTGCACCGACGTGGCAAAAATGGTTCATGCGCCAATTTTACATGTTAACGGTGACGATCCTGAGTCTGTGGTATTTGCTGCGCAATTGGCATTAGATTATCGTCATGAGTTTGACAAAGACATCATCATAGATCTTTTCTGCTATCGCCGTAACGGTCACAATGAGGCCGATGAGCCTTCAGCGACCCAGCCATTGATGTATGCAGTGATCAAAAAACTACCAACGACTCGTACTATTTACGCGAAACAGTTAATCGAAGAAGGTTTGCTGAGTAAAGAAGATGAAACGCGTTTAGAAGATGAGTATCGTGAATCATTAGACCGCGGTGAATATGTTGCCAACTCATTGGTAAACGAGCCGAACGAGCAGCTATTTGTCGATTGGAAACCTTATCTGGGTCACGATTTAGTTGACGATTGGGATACCAGTGTCGATATCGAAGTATTAAAAGGTTATGGTCGCCGTATGGCAGAAATGCCTGAAGGCTATAAGCTACAGCGCCAAGTACAAAAAGTGGTTGAGCAGCGCTTGGCCATGCAAACTGGCGAAGAGCCTTTAAACTGGGGCGCAGCTGAAACATTGGCATACGCATCACTGGTTGATAATGATAAAGTTTTGGTACGTATTACCGGTGAAGATGTAGGACGTGGTACGTTCTCACATCGTCATAGTGAGCTATACAATATCGAAGATGGCAGCATGTATGTGCCATTAGCTCACCTGAGTGAAGACCAAGCTCGCTTTGCCACTTATAACTCATTGTTATCAGAAGAAGCGGTATTGGCTTTTGAATATGGTTACGCGACCACAGTACCAAACGCATTGGTCGTTTGGGAAGCGCAGTTTGGTGACTTCGTCAACGGCGCCCAAGTAGTTATTGACCAATTTATCGCTAGTGGCGAGACCAAATGGCAGCGTGTTTGTGGTTTGACCATGCTATTGCCGCACGGTTTTGAAGGTCAAGGTCCTGAACATTCATCAGCCCGTCTCGAACGCTTTTTGCAGTTATGTGCTGAAGATAATATGCAGGTCATCACACCAACGACGCCTGCTCAGATTTATCATGCGTTACGTCGTCAAGCGGTTCGCCCAATCCGTAAACCGCTAATTGTTATGTCGCCAAAAAGTTTACTACGTCATAAGCTTGCGACTTCTCAATTAGAAGAATTGGCACATGGCATGTTTGAAACGGTATTGCCAGAGATGGATCAGCAAAATCCGGACAATGTGACTCGTATGGTGCTATGTGGTGGCAAGGTCTATTATGATTTGCTTGAGCAGCGTCGTGCTTTAGGTCTAGACCATGTGGCAATCGTTCGTATCGAACAGCTCTATCCTTTACCAGAAAAACGTTTAATTGCTGAAATTGAAAAATATAGCAACTTAAAAGAAATCGTTTGGACGCAAGAAGAGCCATTGAATCAAGGCGCTTGGTATTATCTAGCACCGCACATGTTCCGCATTGTTGTCCCGCATCCAACTAGAGCAAAAGTGATGGAGCCAGTTGCACGTCCTGCTAGTGCGGCGCCTGCGACGGGTTCAGCAAAATTACACGTTAAGCAACAACAAGATTTAATCGCTGGTGGTCTTGGTATCAGTGTAGATGAGCTTTCTATTTAATAGCACATCTAAATAACAGATTGTATGTAATCAATGAATCAGGCGATGACAGTCAGTACCTAGTGAGACAATTTAAATATCACGTTTTTAATGGTACTGACTGCCTATCACGACTTAATTATAAATAGTAATATCCAAATCTAAGGAGTATATCGATGGCTGAAATTAAAGCCCCCGTTTTTCCAGAATCGGTTGCCGATGGTACAATCGTTGAATGGCATGTCACTGAAGGTCAGCAAGTAAACCGTGATGACCTATTAGCTGAAATCGAAACTGATAAAGTTGTATTAGAAGTGGTCGCGCCTGATAACGGTGTTGTAACCCGAATCGTTAAGCAAGTAGACGATATCGTATTGTCTGATGAGCTGATTGCTGAATTTGAAGCCGGTGCTAGCGCCAGTGCTGAAGCGGCTCCTGCCGTTGATCCAGATCAACCAGCTGCGCCAGTACAACCTAAGCAAGCAACAGATGGCGGCGAGCCAGTACAAGCATCTGCTGAATCTGATCATAAAGATCAAAGCCCTGCGGTACGTAAAGCAGCTAAAGAGTCTGGCGTAGATCCTAAAAACGTTGAAGGCAGTGGTCGTGGCGGTCGTGTGACTAAAACCGATATGTCAAACCCAACGTTAAAAGCGGATAGCTCAATCACTTCTGATAGTGGTCGTCCGGTTGCTGAAGCGGTTGGCGAGCGTACCGAAAAACGTGTACCAATGACGCGTCTACGTAAGACAATCGCGAATCGTCTGCTAGCTGCTTCTCAAGAAACAGCAATGCTAACGACGTTCAACGAAGTCAACATGAAACCGTTGATGGACATGCGTACCAAGTATAAAGATCAGTTCGAAAAGCGTCATGGCACACGTTTAGGCTTTATGTCGTTATTCGTGAAAGCGGCGACTGAAGCACTAAAACGCTACCCAGCTGTGAACGCGTCATTAGACGGTGATGACATCGTTTATCATGGCTACTATGATATCGGTGTTGCCGTATCTTCTAACCGTGGTCTAGTCGTACCAGTATTGCGTGATACTGATCGCATGAGCATGGCAGACGTTGAAGCCAAGATTCGTGAGTTTGGTGGTAAAGCACAAGAAGGCAAACTTGGTCTAGATGACATGATTGGCGGTACTTTTACGATTTCAAACGGTGGCGTATTTGGTTCATTGATGTCAACACCTATCTTGAATCCACCACAAACCGCTATCTTGGGTATGCATGCGATCAATGACCGTCCTATGGCAGTTAATGGTGAAGTTAAAATCTTGCCAATGATGTATCTTGCACTGTCTTATGACCATCGTATGATTGATGGTAAAGAAGCAGTACAATTCTTGGTAACACTGAAAGAATTGGTTGAAGACCCTACTATGTTGCTTTTAGATCTTTAAGTTTTTAGGCTTGTATCAGTCATGACTGATACAAGCTTTTTAGCTTTGTATAGATTATCTTTTAATGCCTTTTAGCTTTTTCAGTTCTATCTTATGAGCAATGAGCTAAAAATACTCAGCAGCCATCTTTATCGTCTTTTTAAACGCATCTATTATCTAGCATTTAGATATCGTATTGGTTATCGAATAGATAAGTCGATGGTTTACTAACGAGATAAAATTGGTTTATATGATACCTAAAATTAAACTAAAATTAAAATAGGAACGTATTATGAAAGACAGTTATGATTTAGTCGTCATCGGCGGCGGACCTGGTGGTTATGAAGCAGCAATCCGTGCAGGACAGCTAGGTATGAGCGTTGCTTGTATCGAAAAACGCGTTTATAAAGGCGAGCCTGCGCTTGGCGGTACTTGCTTAAACGTCGGTTGTATCCCATCAAAAGCACTGCTTGATAGCTCACATCGCTATGAAGCTACTAAGCACGACCTTGCTGAGCATGGCATTACTACTGGTGATGTTGCTATCGATATCGAGCAAATGATTGCCCGTAAAGAAGGTATCGTTAAGCAGTTGACTGGTGGTGTTGCAGCCTTATTAAAAGGTAATGGCGTTGACTGGCTACAAGGCTGGGGTACGTTGGTTGATGGTAAAGGTAGCGCCAAAAAAGTTAAATTTACCGCACTTGCTGATGATAGCGAAACCACGATTACTGCTAAAAACGTGATTCTTGCGGCAGGTTCAGTGCCAATTGATATTCCAGTTGCCAAGACAGACGGCGATCGTATCGTTGATTCTACTGGCGCGCTTGACTTCACTGCTGTGCCTAAGCGTTTAGGCGTAATTGGTGCCGGTGTTATCGGTCTTGAGCTCGGTTCAGTATGGCGTCGCCTTGGCGCAGAAGTCGTCGTATATGAAGCGCTACCTAGCTTCTTGGCTGCAGCTGACAAAGATATTGCTAAAGAAGCTGGCAAGATGCTGAAAAAGCAAGGTCTTGATATCCGTGTTGATACTAAAGTAACCAATGCTGAAGTGAAAGGCGATCAAGTCATCGTTACCAGTGAAGCCAAAGGCGAATCTAGTGAAGAGAGCTTTGATAAGCTTATCGTTTGTGTCGGTCGCCGTGCTTATTCTGAAAAATTACTGGGCGAAGACAGTGGTATTCAATTGACCGAACGTGGTTTGATTGATGTGAATGATCAGTGCAAAACCAACCTTGACGGCGTTTATGCTATCGGTGATTTGGTACGTGGTCCTATGCTTGCGCATAAAGCCATGGAAGAAGGCATGATGGCTGTTGAGCGTATTCATGGTGAAAAAGCACAAGTAAATTACGACACCATCATCAATGTCATTTATACGCATCCAGAAATCGCATGGGTTGGTTTGACTGAACAAGAAGCAGAAGCTGCAGGTTATGAAGTCAAAACAGGTTCATTTAACCTAGCTGCTAACGGTCGTGCCTTAGCACAAAGTGAAGCGCAAGGTTCTATCAAAGTCGTTGCTGATGCCAAAACAGACCGTTTATTAGGTATGCATGCGATGTCTGCTGGTGCAGGCGATATCATCCATCAAGGTATGATTGCGATGGAATTTGTATCAAGCATCGAAGATTTGCAGTTGATGACGTTTGCGCATCCAACGATCTCTGAAGCCGTACATGAAGCAGCATTGTCAGCGGATGGTCGTGCGATTCACGCAATCCAACGTAAAAAACGTAAATAATTTTAACGGCTAAAAATATTTTGTATAAAGATATTTTAAGTGTATTAAATGGTTATTAGATGATGACATGACCATCGCACTGTTTGAATGATTATTTTGAATGCTGCGTTGGCCTTACTTAAGTACAGTAGAACATTCTACGGTGTATGGGTTTTCATTTTTTATTAATAGTAAAAATAAAGGATTCAATCAATGAATTTACATGAGTATCAAGCAAAAGAGCTATTGAAAAGCTATGGCTTGCCAATTCAAGAAGGGATCATTGCCTACAGTGGCGACGAAGCAGCGGCAGCTTTTGACAAAACCCCAACTGATATCGCAGTCATCAAAGCGCAGGTTCATGCTGGTGGTCGCGGTAAAGCGGGTGGCGTTAAATTGGTTAAGACTCGTGAAGAAGCCAAGCAAGTAACTGATGAGCTTATCGGTAAAAACCTTGTAACGTATCAAACGGATGCCGCTGGTCAACCAGTAAACTTCGTTTTGGTTGCAGAAGATATGTACCCAGTACAAACTGAGCTATATCTTGGTGCTGTTGTTGACCGCTCTTCACGTCGCGTGACGTTTATGGCATCAACTGAAGGCGGTGTTGAGATTGAGAAAGTTGCAGAAGAAACCCCTGAAAAAATCTTTAAAGTCAATGTTGATCCTTTAGTGGGTCTTATGCCTTACCAAGCGCGTGAAGTGGCGTTTAAATTGGGTCTAGAAGGCAAGCAGATCAATCAGTTCGTAAAAATTATGACCGGTGCTTATCAAGCATTCGTTGAAAACGACATTGATTTACTTGAAATCAACCCATTAGCGGTTCGCGAAAATGGCGAGATCGTTTGTGTTGATGGCAAAATTGGTATCGACTCAAATGCTTTGTATCGTCTGCCTAAGATTGCTGCGCTACAAGACAAATCACAAGAAAATGAGCGTGAGCTTAAAGCGGCTGAGTTTGATCTAAACTATGTTGCGCTAGAAGGCAATATCGGTTGTATGGTAAACGGTGCCGGTCTTGCAATGGCAACGATGGATATCATCAAATTGTACGGCGGCAAGCCTGCTAACTTCTTGGACGTTGGCGGCGGTGCAACTAAAGATCGCGTTGTTGAAGCATTCAAGATCATTCTTGAAGACAGCAGCGTTGAAGGTGTTTTGATCAACATCTTCGGTGGTATCGTACGTTGTGACATGATTGCAGAAGCTATTATCGCTGCAATCAAAGAAGTTGATGTTAAAGTACCAGTTGTTGTCCGCTTAGAGGGTAACAATGCTGAGCTAGGCGCGAAAATCCTAGAAGAATCTGGTCTGAAATTAATTTCAGCTCAAGGTTTATCAGACGCCGCTCAAAAAATTGTTGACGCTGTTAAAGCTTAATTGCTCAAGAGTACAAGGCGCTTACTTATTCTGCCACCGTTAACATTTAACGTGGCAGGATAGGTACGCGCCTACAAGACAACTGCATACAAGGATAAGATAATGAGTGTATTAATTGATAAAGACACCAAAGTATTGGTGCAAGGTTTTACCGGTAAAAATGGTACGTTCCACTCAGAACAAGCCATCGAATATGGTACAAAAGTTGTTGGCGGCGTAACCCCTGGTAAAGGCGGTCAAACGCACCTAGGTTTGCCAGTATTCAACACCATGTCTGAAGCAATGGCAGCCACCCAAGCAGACGCTTCTGTTATCTATGTACCAGCTCCTTTTGTACTAGATTCTATCATCGAAGCAATTGACGCTGGTGTGAAACTCATTGTTGTGATCACTGAAGGCGTACCAACGCTTGATATGCTTAAAGCCAAACGCTACCTTGAAACAGCAGGCGATGTACGTCTAATTGGTCCTAACTGCCCAGGCGTTATCACCCCAGGTCAGTGCAAAATCGGCATCATGCCAGGTCATATCCATTTGCCAGGTAAAGTGGGTATCATCTCACGCTCTGGTACTTTGACTTATGAAGCCGTTGCTCAAACTACTAAACTTGGTTTTGGTCAATCAACCTGTATCGGTATCGGTGGCGATCCGATCCCTGGTATGAACCAGATTGATGCATTGAAATTGTTCCAAGAAGATCCACAAACTGAAGCAATTATCCTAATCGGTGAAATCGGTGGTACTGCTGAAGAAGAAGCAGCTGCTTACATCAAAGACCATGTCACTAAGCCAGTGGTTGGTTATATCGCTGGTGTAACTGCCCCTGAAGGCAAGCGTATGGGTCATGCCGGCGCTATCATCTCTGGCGGTCAAGGTACAGCTGAAGATAAATTTAAAGCGTTCGAAGCGGCAGGCATTGCTTACACGCGTGACCCATCAAAATTGGGTGAGAAATTAAAAGAAGTGACAGGCTGGTAATATCAGCAGCTAACTGACTACTAATACTCAAATGACGTTGAAAAATAATGCAGGCACCCCTACAATGGGGTGTCTTTTTTTGTTTTGCAAATAGCTTTGGGGGTGGGTATGAAGCATAAAATTTTAGTCACCGGCGGCGCAGGATATATCGGTTCACATACTTGTATTGCATTGCATGAAGCAGGCTACGAGGTGGTGATATATGATAATTTATCGAACAGCAGTCTTGAGGCGGTTAATCGTGTCTCAACCCTTATTGGGCAGCCTATCGACTTTATCGAAGGCGATATTAGAGATGCTGATTCACTAAGAAAAGTTTTTTCAGCCCATCAGTTTTTTGGTGTGATTCATTTTGCCGGTTTAAAATCGGTTGGCGAGTCTGTAGCTAAGCCATTGATATATTATGATAATAATGTAAGCGGCACGATTATCTTACTTGAAATCATGGCTGAATATGATATTAAAAATCTAGTTTTTTCATCATCAGCTACGGTTTACGGCGATCCTAAAACGCTACCGATTGATGAAGGCTTTCCACGTTCCTGTACTAATCCTTATGGACAAAGTAAGCTTACGGTTGAGCATATTTTGGAGGACTTGGCGCTATCAGATAACAGCTGGAGCCTTATTCCTTTAAGGTACTTTAATCCAGTAGGCGCGCATTCATCTGGACAAATTGGCGAAGATCCGAATGATATTCCTAATAACTTGATGCCTTATATCTCGCAAGTCGCGGTCGGTAAGCTTGATCGATTAAGTATTTTTGGCAATGACTATGCTACCGTCGATGGTACGGGTGTACGTGACTTTATCCATGTCACTGACCTTGCACAAGGTCATGTTGCAGCGCTCAATTATCTAAAGCAGCAAAAACAAAGTTTGGGTTTTCTCCCGATCAATTTAGGATCAGGTAAGGGAACTTCTGTATTAGAGCTGGTTAGAGCTTTTTCTGCCGTATCAGCTCAAGATATTCCTTTTCAGTTCGTGGGGCGACGAGCCGGTGATATTGCCAGTTGTTATGCCAGTGCGAATAAAGCAAAAGAGTTATTAGGATGGGAGGCAAGCCTTTCTATCACTGATATGTGCCAAGATACGTGGCGTTGGCAAAGTATGAATCCAAATGGCTATAACCCAATATAAACATCAAAGAAAACAAACCCTTATCCATTATTATTTAAGTATCTATTAATCCTTATGAAAAAAATTACTCACGCGGTGATACCCGTTGCAGGCTTTGGTACTCGTATGTTGCCATTGTCTAAGTCAGTACCCAAAGAGCTACTGCCGCTTGGTAATCGTCCTGCCATCCATTATGTAGTGGAAGAAGCTATTGCTGCCGGTATTAAGCATATCGTCTTGGTTGGTCATGCGCAAAAAAGCGCGATTGAAAATTACTTTGATATCAATGCTGAGTTGGACAACCAATTGCGTGTTAAAGGTAAGGATGAGCTAGCAGACAGCTTAAACTGGCTACCAGATGACGTAACCATATCGATGATACGTCAAGGCAAGCCTTTGGGTCTCGGTCATGCGGTGCTTGCTGCCCGTCCAATTATTGGTGAGCATGATTTTGCGGTACTGCTGCCAGATGTGGTGCTTGATCCTTTTAATGGTGATATGTCTGCTGATAATTTAGCTTTTATGATTGATGCTTTCGCCAATGACAACCATTCGCAAATATTGGTCGACAAGGTCGCCGATAAAGATGTGCATAAATATGGCATCGCCCAACTACATGAAGCGTTGAGTGATGAAAATAGTTCAGCCAACGAAGCGGATAAAAACATCAGTTTTAAAGTGGCAGGTTTTGTAGAAAAACCAAGTTTAGCTGATGCGCCCTCAAGACTGGCTGTGGTCGGTCGTTATGTCTTTAGCCATTATATTTTCGACTATCTTGCGAAAACAAAGGTATCAGTTGGCGGGGAGATTCAACTGACCGATGCTATTGATGCGCTTATCAGCGAATATGGTGTTCATGTCACGACCATGCGCGGTAACAGTTATGATGCCGGCGATATGAACTCTTACATGCAGGCATTTATATATTTTGCTCAGCAGCAATTGGCCGATGAGAATGGTGGATGAGTACTATCAATAATAAAGTTTATCACAGCGCACGTCACTCTCAATACTGGCAGCAATTGCAAGAGTTAGCGGAACAGCCATGGTCGCTAGATAAACTATTTGCACAAGATACTGAGCGTACGACTCGTTTTAGTACGCAAGCTGGTGCGCTATATATGGACTATAGTAAGCAGTGTATTGATGACATCGTATTAGATAATTTACTTAGTTTAGCAAACAGTTGTGAGTTATCAGAACGTATTGACTCTTTATTACAAGGCGCAATGGTCAATACCAGTGAAGCGCGTGCGGCGCTGCATACGGCACTGCGCTTGCCAGCTACGGCTAAACTTCAAGTTGGCAGGCAAGATGTCGTTGCTGATGTTCATAAAAGCTTGGGGCAAGTTGAGCGCTTATCTGAGCGTGTACGTACTGGTACATGGCGCGGATTTTCGGGCAAGGCAATTACTGATGTGGTCAATATTGGGGTTGGTGGTTCTGATTTAGGACCGCTCATGGCGACGACCTCGCTCGATGAGTGGGCAGATACTGATATTAAAGTGCATTTTGTTTCCAATATGGATGGCACTCAGCTTGATAATCTGCTTAAACATTTAAATCCAGAAACCACCTTATTTATTATCTCATCCAAATCCTTTGGTACTGTTGATACCTTATCGAATGCTAAAACCGCACTATCATGGCTGCTTGCTACTGCCATACTGCGCGCTGGTACGGAAGAGAGTGTATTACGCCGTCATTTTATCGGTATCTCGGCCAATAGTGAAAAAATGAGTGAGTGGGGTATTCATCCTGAGCATCAATTGCAGCTTTGGGAATGGGTTGGTGGGCGTTTTTCTTTATGGTCAGCGATTGGTCTTGCCATTGCCATTCGTATCGGCATAGAAGGGTTTAAAGCGTTGTTAGCAGGTGCTCATAGTATGGATGAGCATTTTGCCCAAGCGGATTTTGCAGAGAATTTGCCCGTATTGTTAGGTTTGCTTGCGGTCTGGAACAGTACCTTTTTGCAAGTAAATGCTCATACGGTACTGCCTTATGATGGTCGTTTAAGCTATTTGCCAAGTTATCTAACCCAGCTTGAGATGGAGAGTAATGGTAAATCTGTCACTCAACACGGCGATCATATCGATTATGATACTTGTCCGATTCTGTGGGGTGAGATTGGCTCAAACGCTCAGCATGCCTTTTATCAGCTGCTGCATCAAGGTACGCAGCAAGTGTCCTGTGATTTTATTGCTTGCGTGCGCCGCTATAGCGATGTGGCAAAAAATACGCCGCTACAACAGCAACATGAATTGTCGTTAGCCAACTGTCTGGCGCAAAGTCGGGTGCTGGCGTTTGGTAATGCTGCTATTGCTGAGGCTGATATTCAGATAGCTTCTGATGCCGATAAATATAAATATTACCGCGGTAATCAGCCTTCTACAACCTTGCTAATTGATGAGCTGACCCCGCATAGTTTAGGCGCGTTAATCGCGCTTTATGAGCATAAAGTTTATGTCATGGCCAGTATCTGGGATATCAACCCATTTGATCAATGGGGGGTTGAGATGGGCAAGCAAATGGCAGAGTCTGTGCATCACGCCATGCAGCAAGAGACTCAAGGCCAGTTTGATACTTCTACTGACCAGCTATTACAGCATATTAAACAGCTGTCTTAGTGATGTTGATTAGCCAATAATGTAAAAAGGTACACCCATGAGTGCTGCTTCAAACGATAAATGTATGCCTAAATATAAAAATGAATCTGAACCAAATCAGATTAACAACTTTAATGTCTGTGTGCTTGTTGGCCACAGTATTGAAGCTATTACCAGTGCGGTGGTGCTGGCAAGCTTAGGTCAGCGTATTCACTTATACGCAGATATGAAGCTATTGAAACAGCAGATACAGCAGTATGGCTTTGAGCATCATTTGCAAGCGTTATGGCAAATGTATGAGCAGCAGCAGGTCATTATTAGTCAAGCAGTGCCAGATAATGCGGACACGTTAATACAACGCTATGAAGCTGCAAGTTATGATGAAAATCGAGCCATCAGTCAGAGTATCAATATTGATGATCAAAGCAAAGTGGCGCTTTATTGGTTATTTTTAGACAGCATCAAGCCAGTATGGGTAGGAGACAGCTGGATTACTGCATTTAATCATAGTCATCAGCAGACAATACCTTTAATTATGAGTGGTATTGAGCAACTGGGCGCTATCTCAGCGCTATCTGAGCGTTTGCAGCGAGCTTGGGTGTATTATGTGCCGTTTGTGTTCTTGCAAGATGGCGATGCGTATAGCTCAATGTTGAATCCTTCGTTATGGTTACTGGGCGAAAAAACAGCGAACAGTAGCCAGCATTTAGATGTCCTAAAGCCTTTAATTCAGCATGCGCGTGCTGCTCACCATGCTGATATCGCAACGATAGAGTTTGCCCGTAGTAGTATCATGGCTATGCTCGCGACAAGAGTGAGCTTTATGAACGAGATGTCACGCTTGGCTGATAGCCAACGGGTTGATATCAGCCAAGTGAGCCGTATCATGGGGTTAGATGAGCGAGTGGGCAGTAGTTATCTGCAAGCAGGATGGGGATTTGGTGGTAATACCTTACCTACTGAGCTGGCTAAATTACAGCAATCGAGCGAGACGCACAGCTTAGATATGCCGCTGTTGCAGTCTATTATGCACATTAATGAAGACCAAAAAGAGCTGATATTCCGTAAGTTCTGGCAGTATTTTGATGGCTTTATTGATAATAAAACCGTCATGATTTGGGGCGGTAGTTATAAAGCAGGATCGGGACGTACTTCAGGTTCAGCCGTTCATCCGTTATTAGCGTTATTGTGGTCTTATAATATTCGTACACTGGTCTATAGTGATAAAGCGCAGGCTGAACTTGCCGCGCTCTATCAACAGCAACCACTGCTTGAATTGATTGCCAATCCTTACTCACAGCTTGATGACGCTCAGGCTATTTTTATTATCAGTTGGTCGCCACGAGATCAGTTGGATATTGCTAAAATTAATCAGCAAGCCATGCCAGTATTTGATGCACAAAATGCACTCACACGGTCGCAAATCGATAGCCTAGTAGGCGATTACATGGGTGTTGGCCGATCTAAATAACCTTATGCAAGATTTTCTTTAGTTAATAAAAGCTCGCTAACAATCATTAGCGAGCTTTTTTTTCGAATTATAATCAAAACTATCTTTGCTCGATTTTATGGCTTTATGCTGGTACAGCACCTTGTGCTACTAGCCATTGCTGAACTTCTTGAGTTTTAGTAGCCAGTAACTCTTTATCGCCGCGACTTTCGATATTTAGTCTGATAAGTGGTTCAGTATTGGACGCACGCAGATTAAAGCGCCACTCTCCAAAGTTGAGGCTTAGGCCATCAAGCGTCGATTTGGTTGGATGCTCTAAGCTAAATTTCGCTTCAATT
>NZ_DATIRM010000283.1:0-2404 GCF_035469765.1 Psychrobacter sp. | reverse complement strand
AATTTACTAAACCAAAAAAAACGGCAGAAAATGTCTCTCTGCCGTTTTTTGATTTAAAGTTTATGCTTTAGATGACTGCTTAAATACTTGCCGCAACCTCAGCCCCATCGCGAATGGCGCGCTTGGCATCCAGCTCAGCTGCCAGTTTGGCACCACCGATAAGATGGTATTGTGCATCTGGCGCATCGCCAACATTTGGCATCAGCTCGACGACAGATTCTTGACCAGCACAGACCACGACGCTATCGACACGTAGCAGCTGGCTTTGACCTTGATTATTGATGATCCAGATACCTTCATTGGTGATTTTATCGTACTGGGCACCTGACACTTGGATGACGCCGTGTGATTTGACATGAGCACGATGTACCCAACCAGAGGTTTTATTCAGACCACTGCCCAAGCGACCTTTAGTACGCTGTATCAAATACACTTGGCGAACAGGGGTAATGTCGCCAGTCTTGATGAGACCACCCTCTGTTTGATAATCGGTAGCAGAGGTGACGCCCCATTCTTCACGCCACTCTTGAATAGACTGAGCTTGTGGACGATAGCTTGGGTCTTTTAGCAATTCAGGACCTAGCTCATCTAATGGCTGACCGTGATTGGCTGTCAAATACTCACTAACATCAAAACCGATGCCACCCGCACCAATGACGGCAACGGTATCGCCGACAGATTTTTCACCAGAGAGTAATTCTGCATAGCTCATCACTTGTGGCAAATCTGCGCCTTCTAACTTGCCTGCTAGGCTTCTAGGTACAACACCTGTAGCGACAATAACGTGATGGAATTTGGCTTTTTCTAACATAGCTTTATCGACTTTGGTATTGAGTTTAATTTCAACACCTAAATGCTTAAGCTCATTGATATAGTAGCGAATAGTCTCAAAGAATTCTTCTTTACCAGGGATGACTTTGGCATAGTTAAATTGTCCGCCCAAGATATCTTTTGCTTCAAATAATGTTACATCGTGACCACGTAGCGCTGCGACATGAGCCGCCGACATACCAGCCACACCGCCACCGATGACGGCGACTTTTTTAGGTTTCTTGGTTTTTTTATAAACCAATTCAGTCTCATAGCAAGCTTGCGGGTTGACCAAACACGTTGAGCGTTTATTCTCAAAAGTATGATCGAGACAAGCTTGGTTACAAGCGATACAGGTATTGATACGATCGGCTTGACCGTTTTTAGCTTTACTCACCCAATAGGCATCAGCTAAGAACGGACGCGCCATTTGAATCATATCTGCCTGACCACTGGCGACGATTTCTTCTGCGGTTTCTGGCATATTGATACGGTTCGCTGCCATCATTGGGATGCTGATGTGTTTTTTAATCTCAGCAGTGAAATCAACAAAGGCAGCACGCGGTACGCTGGTGACAATCGTTGGAACGCGCGCTTCATGCCAGCCGATACCAGTATTCATAATAGTGACACCGGCTTCCTCTAGCGCTTTTGCAACGGTGATGACTTCGTCCATGACGTTGCCGTCTTTGACCAAGTCAATGACTGACAAACGGAATAGAATAATAAAGTCTTCGCCCGTTGCTTCGCGTACGGCTTTGACCACGTTGACCGCAAACTTCATACGATTTTGAATATCACCGCCATATTCATCAGTACGTTTATTCACATGACGCGATAAAAACTGATTGAGTAAATAGCCTTCAGAGCCCATGATTTCGACACCGTCATAACCGGCTTGCTTAGCCAGTTTTGCCGAACGAGCATAGTCTTTTACCGTTTGCTCGATGTTTTTGATGCTCATTTTACGCGGCTTAAAAGGCGAGATTGGTGATTTAATCGGGCTCGCTGATACCGCAAAAGGATGATAGCCATAACGACCACTGTGCAAGATTTGCATGATGATTTTGCTGTCATATTTATGCGCAGCACGAGTGACACGTTGGTGGTTGAGCACATCAGCGCGGGTGTTCATCGTACCGCCAGCAGGTAGCAACCAACCTTCACGATTGGGCGAGATGCCACCTGTAATCATCATCGCCACGCCGCCTTTGGCACGTTCTGCAAAATACGCCGCCAGTTTGCCGTAGTTATAAAAACGGTCTTCAAGACCTGTATGCATCGAACCCATGACCAGACGATTTTTAAGCGTCGTAAAGCCCAAATCTAACGGCTCAAATAAATGCGGGTAGTGTTCGTTGGTGCTGGCAGTGTCAATAGTATTGGCAGTACGGCTGGCGGACATATCATTTTCCTTATGAATGGTTTACTGGGATTGCTGCGTTAGTATAGTTATGCTGCGGGATTTAATGTTATGTTATGGTATCGTACCATAACGCTATTATCATCAGCTATGCAGACAAGCGACTGATGAGTGAACACTAAATTCCTAACAGTGAAGAAGCGCCTTTTTTAGAAAGCTGATTTTTTTACT
>NZ_DATIRM010000282.1:0-3017 GCF_035469765.1 Psychrobacter sp. | reverse complement strand
ACAAGGGGCTTTTTCATGTAAAGCTCGTTTATATTGCTATGATATCTATCGTCTTAAACAGCCACTTTATAAGCCGCTTTTTTGATACGCATATCACCAGTTTCAACGTAACGCTGATGCCATGATAATGCTTCGTCCAAGATATGTGGTGTTTGCATACCAGCAGTGTCTGAGGCACGATCAAAATAATCTTGCAACATTGGGCGATAGTCAGGATGGGCGCAGTTATCGATAATTGCTTTTGCACGTTGACGTGGAGATAGACCACGTAAATCGGCCAACCCTTGCTCTGTGACAATGACCATCACATCATGCTCAGTATGGTCATGGTGCGATACCATCGGCGTGATACAAGAGATAGCGCCATCTTTTGCCACTGATGGCGATACAAAGAATGACGTATAAGCGTTACGAGCGAAATCACCTGAGCCGCCCAAGCCATTCATCATGTTAGTACCCATGATGTGGGTTGAGTTGACGTTACCATACAGGTCACACTCAATCAAGGCATTAATTGCCAATACACCTAAGCGACGAGCCACTTCAGGGTGGTTGGTGATTTCTTGTGGGCGCAATACGATGCGCGCACGCAGCTCTTCGATATTGGCATTAAAACGCTCTAATGCATCTGGGCTTAATGACAGTGCAGTGGCAGATGCCATAGTCATTTTACCAGACATAATCAGATCTAACATACCGTCTTGCAATACTTCAGTGTAGCCAGTCAAATTCTCAAATGGGCTGTTTTGTAGTCCTGCCAATACGGCATTGGCTACGTTACCCACACCCGATTGTATTGGCAATAAATTTTCTGGCATGCGGCCTTTTTTGACTTCATCATGGAAGAAATCAATGATATGGCTGGCAATTTTGTTTGAGCATTCATCGGGATCAGCAAACTTGCTGTTGCGATCTGGCGAATTCGTTAAGACGACGGCAACCACTTTATCCAAATCACAATGTAGATATGGTACACCAATACGTCCGCCTGGAGTCACGAGTGGAATTGGCTTGCGATTTGGCGGCATACCGATATCATTATAGACATCATGCATACCCTCTAACATCAAGCTTTGCTGCGCGTTCACTTCTAAGATGATTTTGTCTGCATTTTCTAACCAGGCATTATTGTTACCGATAGAGGTCGATGGAATCAGGCGACCATCTGGCAAAATACCTGACACTTCGACGACCGCTATATGCATCTTGCCATAGAAACCAATGGTACTCTGCTGCGCCACGTGCGATAAATGCATATCAAAATAATGCGCTTCACCCGCGTTGATTTGTTTACGTAGAGCAGGCTCTGATTGATACGGCGTGCGCCACTTGATGCCATTCGCTTCTGCCAACACGCCATCACATTCGGTTGCGGTAGAAGCACCTGTCAATAAACCAATTTGAAAGTCTTCACCGCGCGCATGAGCCGCTTGCATATGTTTGGCAAGCGCAGCTGGTACGGCTTTTGGATAACCTGCACCGGTAAAGCCACTCATACCAACATTCATATCGTTTTTGATGAACGCTGCTGCTTGATCAGCCGTCATGACTTTTTTGCTTAGACCGTCGTGAAGTACGCGACCTTCATGATTTAGTGATGTCATACATTTTTTCCTAGTAACTTCCATATTAAAATCAAAACACTTCATAACAGAGCGTTTGATCCGAAACCAACAATAAAATACATTGATGCATATTAGCAACTTTCCCATAAAAAACAAGCTGAATGGCTTAAATTTACCTATAGAGATTTAATTCAAGCATATAAACTAACATTAGTTTATTTTCTGGATTTTTTATATAGAGTGCTTATTTATCTTTTTGTGGCAGTCAGGTGAGTTTTTCTTTATATCCGAGAGATACTCATACCGTAAGGCATAATGATTAAAAACCCTTCTCATCTATTTTTAAACACAATACACAATCGCTTTTAAACCCTATTTTTTAGAATATAAATCAAGAGCTTTGTGATTAATAACTATAGTCGATTCAATTTAAAAAGAATACAGTACTTCTAGGATAAATTTTTAGAAGCCTCTGGAGTGCGAAGCGCACAGCAAGCGAAGAAAGTTTATCCTAGCAGAACGCTATTTTGAACATACCTCTTTTATATTGAACTGACTATAGTTCTTGATATTGTTAGAATTTAATAAACATCCATCAAAAAAGCAAGGCATTTAGTGCCTTGCTTCTCCTATCTAATGAACAATTTGTAAGTATCGTTTGGCTTAGGTATTTAGTCAAAGTGGAAACCTGCACCGATTGCCGCACCTACGTTGCCTTGCGTATCTGCCGTACCGTTCAGCTTCATGACCCAACGGCCATCAGTAGACAGTTTCGAGAAGCCAATAGCGACGGCACTCTCACCATTATACGTTGCGATACCACCACCTATCATTGACTTACCAACGATGTAGGCTTGAGGCAATGAAGACATCGCCATAGCTGCTGAGATACCAGAGTTAGCATCGTCTTCCACTTCGCCAATCTTGTATCCTAACTCATTGATACTGTTGTCTAAATTTACACTAACTGCATCCAATTGACTAAAGTTCACAGCGTCTCTAGGTGCCATGCCATCAGCAACATTAGTGATCTTATTACCACCGTTATCAAGACCTTCGTTATTTAATATAACGGATTGATTAGGGCCATTTATAATAGTAACTCCACTATTACTCATGCTCGTATTACCAGTAGTGACTTTATCTAGGCTAATCTCACTGTTTAAGTCGAACTTGATACTGTTACTTTCTGCTGTGGTTGTGATGTTACTACCACCTTTGATGTTGAGCGTCTCACCAAACTTACGAGTAACAGGAGTGCCGCTATCACTCGCGAAGGTAATTTTTCTTTCTGACAGATCCTCAATAGACTGATTAGTAGCATGCAACTGACTACCATTAATCGCATCAGTACTGTTTGCATTAACTGCTCCAGCAGCAACGTGCTTGATCTGACGCTCACGCCCTACTGAGCCAATAGAGACTTGATCACCAACTCTCTGTGCAGCACCA
>NZ_DATIRM010000281.1:0-6111 GCF_035469765.1 Psychrobacter sp. | reverse complement strand
AAGACCCTTTAGCGATTATTTTGGGTTGCTCGGACGCAAGGGTACCGGTTGAGATCGTTTTTGATCAAGGTTTGGGTGATTTATTTGTCATACGAGTAGCAGGTAATGTGGTTGCCCCTTCACAAATTGGCTCGGTCGAATTTGCTGCCGAAAAGTTTGATACTAAACTGGTCGTGGTGCTAGGACATTCGCACTGTGGTGCTGTCACCGCTTGTGTTGAAGCATTAATCAATCCTGAGCAAAACTACTCGCCCAATCTACAATCTATCGTCGACCGTATCCGTCCAAGTGTTTATAACCTGCATGAACTTGCGACCGCCAATGGGCAAGATGTGGATGCAGACGAGCTGGTTGATCGTTCTATACGTGCCAATGTCCGTATGTCGGTCAGTCAATTAAAACATGGCTCGCGTGCGCTAGAGGATTTAACCAGTAGTGGTCAGCTATTAATCGTTGGTGCCGAGTACGATTTAGAAACAGGAAAAGTGCGGTTTTTAGATGCTTAATAGTGTTCTATAAAGGCTATGCTATAAAGACTAAGCGTTATAGGTATGACCATTTAATCTATTAGTGATTGAAAATATTTAAATATGGGAATAACCATGAGTAATAATGATACTTTTAATAACGACCATTCAATACAAGAGCAACCTGAAAGCAGCGTAAAGGCTGATGGCGTACAGCCTATCTCAGCGCAAACGACAGGTTATACCTTTAACCATACGATGCTGCGTGTCAAAGATCCTGTAAAGTCCTTGGCTTTTTATACTGGCGTTTTAGGTATGACGTTACTGGCGGTCAAAAAATTCCCAGCGATGGGCTTTGATTTATATTTTTTAGCCAAGCTGACTGAGAGTGAGCGTGAAAATTTGCCGTCGGGTAATGATTTAGAGATTTTTGCCTTCCGTCAGCGTGGTATTTTGGAATTGACTCATAACTATGGTACCGAGACAAAAGCGGACTTTAGCTATCATGATGGCAATCAAGACCCACAAGGCTTTGGTCATATTTGTTTTAATGTACCTGACCTCAATGCAGCGGTCACTTGGTTTGATGAAAATAATGTCGAATTCAAAAAACGCCCAGATGAAGGCAGTATGAAAAATATTGTCTTTATCAAAGATGTTGATGGGTATTGGATTGAAATCGTACAAGCGGATTTGATGGCTTAATTGATTCATAAGTTTAGCAGTATAAAAAGCCACCTTATCAAATGATAAGATGGCTTTTTTGTATTATTAATAGCGAGCTACTTAGTCTTTCTCGACTTGGAAATCCGTGTGGCATGATTTACAGCTGTCACCAACAGGTTTAAAAGCTGGCATCACATCGTCAATGCTAGTTGCTGTCTGTGCAGCAGCGTTTAGCTCAGCAGTGGCTTTTTGAAAACTCTCTGCTTCAGCTTTAAAGCCATCAACATTTGACCAAACCGCTTCTTTGGCATTACCAGCGGCGTCTTTATTATTAAAATGGCTCCAAGGATTTTTAGACTCTTCTGCTAAAAATGCCGCCTGCTCTTTAAAAACGTCAGCATCAAAGGTATCCGGCTCTTTTGCCATGCCGCCCATGACCTTCATCGCATCACCGAAGTTTTTCATAATGTCCTGACGGGCTTTGACATCAGGGTCTACTGGCGTACTACAAGCCGTTAGACCTAAAGTTGCTGCCATCAAAGTGATAGCAAAAATAGATTTTAATGATTTTTGATTCGATACCTGAGTCATGAGTATTGCTCCTTTTTATGTGGCTAATAAAAAGGTAGCGTAGCATAGATATACTCGTCACCTGATTAATTGGCTACTATTAAAATAAATATTATTCGATATTTTTAATATATCTTCTTTATTAGCGTTCTAAAATACTGACTATCCTATATTAAACAGCAAGCAGCTTAATTAGCATAGGTCGATAGCGTGAGTTTTTGTAAAATAGACTAAATCTTTCTGTGAATCAAGTTTGAGCATCATTATCGCTTAGTTATAAATAGCTATCTTAAAAAATACTCAGTGCGTATTTTGAATAACAATTTACTTAAAATAATAAAGGTCAGCATGGCTAGCTGACCTTTATAACGACAAAATACTTTGTATCAAAACTTATAAATATCTGTCAGTTATTATGACAATTGAGACTATAAAGACAACCAATCACGTGGTTTCAGGTAAAAGTCAGTCAATTCAAATTCAGGCGTACCCTCAGCTGGCTCAAAGCGATAATGCCAGCTAGCAAGGGGTGGCATACTGACTAAGATAGACTCAATACGCCAATTACTTTGTAGACCAAAGAGAGTAACACGGTCATAAACGAGGTTGTATTCAACATAGCGCCCACGGCGATAGAGCTGAAATTCACGCTCTGCTTCAGTATAGGGCGCACTTTTACGCTGCTCAAAAATTGGCAAGATACCTTCAAGGTAGCCGTTACCGACCGCTTGCATAAATTCAAAGCAGGTTTCAAAATCCCAGCCGCGACTTTCAGTATTGACGTCATCATAAAATAAGCCGCCGATACCGCGCTGCTCATCACGATGACGCAAATGAAAATACTCGTCGCACCATTGTTTGAAATCAGGATATATGTTATCGCCAAATGGCGCACATAGATCATGGCAGACTTGATGCCAATGCACGCAGTCAGCAAGCACCGGATAAAATGGCGTCAAATCAAAACCGCCACCAAACCACCAAATAGGCTCAGCGCCTTCTGCTTCGGCAATAAATAAGCGCACATTGGCGTGGCTAGTGGGGACATTAGGGTTTTTTGGATGGACAACCAATGAGACGCCCATCGCCTGTGCTTTACGACCGGCAATGTCAGGATGACGCGCAGTTGCTGAAGCAGGCAGGTTTTGGACATGAATATGGCTAAACATGACGCCGGCTTTTTCAATCACTTCGCCATCTGCCAATACGCACGACCGACCACCACCACCTTCAGGGCGCTCCCAGTCATCAGGTACAAAGGTAGCGGCTTTCTGCGCATCAGTGCAGCCATCACTTTCTTGTTCTTCTAATGCTTGGCAGATACGCGCTTGCAAGTCGACTAAAAATTCACGTACCCGCATGATGTCATGATGGCTTGGCGTTGTTGTTGCATCGGTCTTCTATACATTGATATCGTTATCTATCTTTGGAATACTCATAAAATATCTATTATTTGCTATTTATTAAGATGTAAAGCGGTATTAAAATCTGTGTCTAGTAGGTGACCCATGCGGTCACGCTTGGTCGCTAGATATTCAGCATTCATATCATTAACCCCAACAACTAATGGCACACGCTCAACGACATCGATACCATGCTCGTTTAAATAAGCGACTTTACTGGGATTGTTGGTGATAAGGCGCACTGCATCAACGCCAACATGAGCAAGCATGGGTCCGCACATATCATAAATACGCGCATCAGCAGGCAGCCCCAACATAAGGTTCGCATCTAGAGTGTCGTGACCTTGATCTTGTAAGGCGTAAGCGCGTATTTTATTGGTCAGACCGATACCGCGACCTTCTTGTCGCAGATATAAAATAGCCCCGCAGCCAGTTTCTTGTATCGCCTGCATGGCAGTATTAAGCTGTGGACCGCAATCACATTTTAAGGAGCTAAAAGCATCACCAGTCAAGCACTCAGAATGAATCCTTATCAAAGGAATAGGGCGCTCTGATAAAGCCGTATCTTTCTGGTTTAAGATAACATCAGGTAAGGGCAGAGTGTCGGTAATATCTGTCTGATTAACCACAGGCAGACCCACCGTCAGCATCACATGCTCTTGACCCTCATCATTTTCAAAGATATGAATATCAAACTCGCCGTGACGAGTAGGCAATTTGGCGCTAGTAATAAATTTATATGACATTAATGCCCTGCATAAGCTGATCATCGCGCCGCTAACTATCTGACATAGCTTTATGATAATAGCTAAGAGATTTTTGGGTAGCTGATGTGCAAAATAGTATGCTGATTATATTTATAATAAAAACACACAAAGTTCACAGACGACGCACGATGATTAAAGCGACAATTAAAAATAAATGCTATTATGCCATACTATTTTGACGGATACAGTGACAAGTCTTTGCCCTTACATTACTATGTCGTCATTAACGTCCGATATGGATGCAAAATAATCAGGCATAATAGTCATACAGATAATTTTGAAAACGGTTATTAAGACGGAACTTAGGATAGTCGTATAACCTTATATCAAATAGCGTATTTGGGTTATTTGCAGCATTAAAGGCTGTATCACTAATTGTATAGTCGATGTCATCAATTGCATTATCAATAAGATGGATGATGATATCACTATTATTAACGCCACTTAGATGATTACTAGTGATAGCTATCATCTAAAATAGCATCTTGTCAGCAGATTGGTAGGTATCGTACGTTTTATGCAGCACTCACCTTATTCCCCACAGTCTCAGTCCTTATTTGCGTCAGCTGTTGATTCTGCTGCATCGCTATCAAACCTGCAACAAACTTATGCAACGATTCCACGTGAGCGTCCACAGACGCCATTGCTCGATACGGTGGATAGCCCCGCTGACCTTAAGGCTTTTAGTAGTGCGGAACTTATTACCTTAGCAGATGAGTTACGACTATTTCTGCTGTATTCAGCCGGTCAAAGCGGCGGTCATTTTGGTGCCAATTTAGGCGTGGTTGAATTGACTATTGTGCTGCATCATTTGCTAGATACCCCGCAAGATCAGATTGTTTGGGATGTGGGCCATCAAGCTTATGCGCATAAAGTACTGACAGGTCGCCGCGATCAGCTTGGCACTATCCGCTCTAAATCCGGTTTAACTGCTTTTCCAGAACGTGCCGAATCTGTCTATGATACTTTTGGTGTTGGGCATTCATCAACGTCCATCTCAGCTGGTTTAGGCATGAGCCTAGCATTACGCTATCAAGGACGTACGCAGACCGTTGCTTGTATTATCGGCGACGGTGCGATGACAGGCGGCATGGCATTTGAAGCAATGAATGACGCGGTACAACAAGACGCTGATTTGATGGTGATTCTAAACGACAATGACATGTCGATATCCTGCTCTATCGGTGGCTTTTCGCGACATTTAGCCATGCTTTGGGAGTCAGGCTATCAAGTCGATATATCTGATATTGGCGAGCCAATATTATGTCGACGCCCTGATATGCAAGGCTTTGATCGACGTAAGCGCCATAAAGAGCAGCGTGAAGTACCGCAATTAGCAGACAATTTATTTAAGGCGATTGGCTTTACCTATTTTGGTCCTTTTGATGGTCATAATATTCCTGAGCTGCTACGTGTCTTATCGCATGCCAAGCAAATAAAAGGTCCGGTCTTAGTACATATTTATACGACTAAAGGTAAAGGCTTTGCGCCCGCTGAATTGGACCCAGTAGGCTATCATGCTATTAGTAGCTTACCTGCTGAAGATGACGCGCCCAAAACTGAAAAAGCAGCAGCTAAGCCCTTCTTAAAATACTCGCAAGTATTTGGGCAGTTTTTATGTGATAAAGCGCAAGAGGACGACAAGCTACTTGCTATCACTCCAGCCATGGAAGAAGGTTCGGGGATGATTGAGTTTGCTCGTCAATTTCCAGAGCGTTTCTTCGACGTCGCTATTGCTGAACAACATGCAGTGACACTAGCTGCTGGTATGGCAACGCAAGGCGTTAAGCCGATTGTAGCGATTTACTCAACGTTTTTACAGCGCGGATACGATCAGCTGATACATGATGTTGCTTTGCAAAATCTTGATGTGATGTTTGCGATTGATCGTGCTGGTTTGGTCGGTGAAGATGGTGCTACCCATGCAGGGGTGTTTGATTTTGCCTTTTTACGCTGCGTGCCTAATATGTTGATTGCGGCGCCAAAAGATGAAAACGAATGCTATCATCTACTAAATACTTGTTATGAATATCAAGGTAGTACAGCAGTACGTTACCCACGTGGTGTGGGTACTGGCGCTGCCATTACACAACCTGCTCAAACTTATCAGGTTGGTAAAGCGGTCGTAGAGTCAGTACTCGGGCAAGATGATGCGCCCAAAAAATTGGCATTATTGGCATTTGGTACCATGGTGGCAACGGCTCAGCAAGCAGCAGAAGTTATTACCAGTCATCCTAC
>NZ_DATIRM010000280.1:0-3119 GCF_035469765.1 Psychrobacter sp. | reverse complement strand
GCGACAGTCAAAGTGCCCGTCACGGCAACAGGCGTTAAACGATTCATAGTGGCTTCTTTATTGTCTTCCACCACATCTAACCATGCATTACCACTATTCTTCAGTGCCGCTTCGATTTCTTCTAGCGGAATATCTTTTTTGAGTTTAATCGTTAAGCCTTGTGCATGACAACGCATTGCGCCAACGCGGACACACATGCCATCTATAGCAATCTTATCTGCTTCAGAGTTACCAAGGATTTTATTGGTTTCAACACCACCTTTCCATTCTTCGCGAGACTGCTTGTTTTCTAACTGTGAGTCGATATAAGGAATCAAACTGCCGGCTAATGGCACACCAAAGTATTGCTTAGGGAAATCTTCTGAGCGCTGAGTCTGAGCGATTTTTTTGTCAATCTCAAGAATGGCGCTGGCAGGATTGGCAAGCTCGTCTTTAACGGCATCACGCAATACACCCATGCCTTCAATAAGCTCACGCATGTTATTGGCACCAGAGCCGCTAGCTGCTTGATAAGTCATGGCGCTTACCCATTCGACCCAACCTTTATTGAACAGCTCGCCGATAGCCATTAACATTAGTGACACAGTACAGTTGCCACCGATAAAATCTTTTTTGCCTTCAGCAAGCGCACTATCAATAACGGTGCGGTTAACCGGATCAAGAATGATGATGCTGTCATCTTCCATGCGTAATGTGCTTGCCGCATCAATCCAGTAGCCAGTCCAACCACTATCACGCAGCGGCTGATGTACCTTTGAAGTGTAATCGCCACCTTGGCAGGTAATAATCACATCACAAGCGGCAAGGGCTTCAATATCATGAGCATCTTTTAGTTGGCTGGTCTTAATACCATCAAAGCTTGGCGCATCACCGCCTGCATTACTGGTTGAAAAAAATACCGGTGTAATACCGTCAAAATCTTTTTCTTCCGTCATACGTTGTAACAATACTGACCCTACCATACCGCGCCAGCCTACCAAGCCTACTTTTAAATCACTCATCAAACTTAATCCTTTTTACAATAAATTGTTGCATCGCCAACCAATAACAATGCCGTGAATAGCCCCAAAAAGCAAGGTTTTTTGATAGATTTAAAGGGTTTTGTCAGCACTATTAACTATGTTGGTTATAACTTTGAGTTATGTTATTAATCTAGCTTTGTTAATGAACTAGAAGTGATGTTAACTGTTAATAAAATAAAAACCTTACTTAATATCATAAGTACCGATGGAAGCCTTGTTATTGTAATGTTTTATAGTGTCTATTAAGTAATTAATGTTCAGTAGTAGGCGCAGGTTGTCTGGAATGTTAAAGTAAGCCATTATGCTCATTTTGCAATATTGATCATTTGTAGGATGCTTATTAAGCTACATAGATGCAGAACAGCAATAATCAACATAATCAATGGCTTAGCCATTCATTTGATAAACGGTCGATACACATTATGGATTTCTCATTTCTATATTATGGTGCACAGGGACTGGCAGGGCTCATCGCATTTGTCACTATCTGGGGTTGGTTACCACTTGATAACTGGTGGGTACGCGGTGTGGACTTCCCTCGTATTCAAATCATGATATTAGGCATTATTGCGTGGCTTGGTATGGTGGTATTTGGACCTCAATGGCAGCTAGAACAATGGCTGTTGTTTGCCACTTTGAGTATTACCTTAGTATTTCAGCTCAGAATGGTATTGCCGTATACCATGCTATGGAAAAAAGAGGTACAGAATGCCAAAGATAAGCCAGATGTTGAGGAATATCAGTTAAAAATCATGGTTTCAAATGTGTTGACTACCAATGATGATACTTATAAATTGGTTGAGTTGGTACAACAGAAACAGCCTGATATTTTGATAACTTTAGAGAGTGATGAAAAATGGGAAAAAGCGCTTAATCAAGTTGAGTCTGATTACCCTTATACGGTAAAAGTGCCTTTAGATAATTTATACGGTATGCATCTCTATTCTAAGCTTGAGCTGATAGATCCTAAGATTAAATATTTGATCATTGATGACATACCCTCTATTCATACTCAGCTACAATTGCAAGGTGGGCGCGTCATTTGGCTTTATTGCTTGCATCCGATGCCCCCTAGTCCAACGGAAGCTGATAAATCCACCACCCGTGATGCTGAGCTATTGATGGTTGGAAAGCATATTAAAGACAATGAGCAAACGGCTATATTGGCAGGCGATCTCAATGATGTTGCTTGGTCACAAACCACTCGTCGCTTTCAACGTATTTCAGGGCTACTAGATCCCCGTATCGGGCGACATTTTATCAATACCTTTCACGTCAACTATCCATTTTTACGTTGGGCATTGGATCATCTTTTCCATAGTGCTTGCTTTACGGTTATCGATATTGAGCGTTTACCCTCGATTGGCTCTGACCACTTTCCTGTGATGACAACGTTGCAATATGACCCAGAGGAGGAGAGTAATCAAGAAGGAAATGCTCCTACAGAACAAGCAGCCGACTTTAAAGAGGCGGAAAATAAAATTGAAGCAGGTAAAGAAGAGGGTTGCAAGGTATCTAAAGAACATGAAGAAGCCGAGGAGGAGTGCGATTCAAAAGAATCATAATGAGCAAAAAATACCTGCTAGATAAACAATTCAAGTGTAAGCAAATGCTTACGTCAAATAAGGTCTTTAGCCTCTATTCGCTGCACATCAATTGTCTTAGAATACACCCATCAACACAAGGATAGGCAAGGATGTAGTGTTGAGACAGCAACATTAAGACAGGTCAGCCCGCTGTCTGAACGATGACTGTTTATGACTTAGGATGAGTCAACACGGAAGAGATAATAATAACAATATGAAAAACCATAGCCCCGAACCAATCGCCCTAGGTTCGGGGCTTTTCTTTGTGTGTAAAATATTGATTTATAATTTTTTCCGTTCACGCTTGGATAGTTGTATGTCTTTTATTATCCTAAGTAAGTTACAGGAATAAGAAAAGGGTATATGCACCGGCATATACCCTCTTTATCAAAAACCGCCGTAAAACCACGTCACTTCTAGGGCGTGGATGTAAGGCGTCAGCCCTTGTCGTTTAATCTTGAATACACCTTGTCAACCAAACACGCTGAGATCATAATTACCTCATGAAAAC
>NZ_DATIRM010000279.1:0-2419 GCF_035469765.1 Psychrobacter sp. | reverse complement strand
TCAATATCTGCTACAAAAGCTTGTGCATCTTGTGCGGACATCTGCGTGAAAATCTTTGTTAATTGCTGATTAATAGTAGCACTACTCAAACCATTAGCTGCTTTGTAAGCGCTATCGCTAAAGACAGGTGATTCAAACAATAATTTTAACGTTGACTGCCATCTCTCAGCGCTAATCAGTACACACTGTCTTTGATGATAAAATAGTAACCAAGGCAGTTTTTTATCATCGATTCCACTTGTAAAAGCAGACTCTTCGATTAAATCAGTCGTACTATTAATCACTTCTAAGCATATTGGTAAAAATGGTATCTCGGCAGCTTTATTATTAACAGCATCATCATCGTTCTCTATAGATTCATTAATGTATAAGTCTTTTACGCTTTGGGGCAGCACCTCATTTGTTGACAGCTGATATGTTTGCTTAGGCGATTGAACTTGCTGACCTCGCATTGTACTGTTAGCAGGTGATGCTATTGGTTCTGACGTATTAACAGAATGATTTTTAGAGATATAAGGGCTTGGTGTCATATGTTTAGGATAAACAATCTTTTCGGTGTTAAGCGTTCTTAGCTTTGCACGAAGCGCATGGCTCAAATGTGCCATGATATTGTTCAATGGACTGATTTTTATACGCTGTTTGGAAGGATGGACATTAACATTAAGCCACTCAGTCGGTAATTCAAAATACAACGCATAACCCAAACCTGCCAGCTGTGCGCTTTGAGCCATTTGACGCAGCTGATTACTGATTAATGCCTCTTTTACCAATCTGCCATTTATATAAATAAGCTTGGGTAAGCTATGATTTGTATCATTGCTTGCCCACAACCAGCCACCAATCCTCGCTGGTTGTATAGTACTTACATTATCAGCGTATCCATTACTAGCATGAGTAGAAAGAGAGCTTATAGATGGCTGTTGCGTCAGGCTAGATAAGTCAACGGCGACTTCAATTGCCTGCTCAGTCAGTGCTAGCCCAGTTGCCTGCTCCAAACGTGATAATGGCAGACAACTCCCGTTATCGTTGTTTACAGCATTTACCGATAGCGACAGCCGTTTTTTATTATCATGAAAAAGAGTCAGCGCCACATCAGCGCGTGCTAAAGCGACCTCTCGAACGATGGTTTCGATATGACCGAACTCGGTAGCGATAGATTTTAAATTGCCACGGCGGGCTGGTACATTGAAATATAAATCTTTCACGGTAATGGTTGTGCCGCGTTGATGCACCACCGGCATGAGTTTTGGCACGTCATCTAAGACACCGGCGACCTGTAGCTGACGGCCAATACCAGTGTCATCATGACTGCTGGTTAAGGTCAAACGGGAAACAGCCGCTGTTGCTGCCAATGCTTCGCCGCGAAAACCTAACGTCGTAATTCCATGCAAGTTAGCCACATCGGCGACCTTGCTGGTGGCATGACGAGTGATTGCCATGACCATATCATCGGGATGAACTCCAACGCCATTATCAATTACCTCAATCATACCCATACCACCTTGGGTAATGCGCACCTCAATTTCTATGGCATGAGCATCAATGGCATTTTCTAGCAGCTCTTTGACCACTGCCGCTGGACGCGTCACTACCTCACCTGCTGCCAATTGATTAATGAGCAGTGGCGATAATTTTTTAATACGGGTATTAGAATGATTGTCGGGCATTAATGGATGTCATTTTTTGAAAATAAGAGGTTTGCTTATGTTTTAGGCTAAATTTTTAGATTGGATAAGTCCAGACCTTGCGCTTGTCCCACCTTTGACAATCGTATTTCAACTTGGCGAGATTCTTTATTATCGCTATGTAAACTGTTACTTTGAGTCATATCAATAAACATAGCTGGTGGTGGTAAGTAGCTGTCTGCCCGACTCGCCCATTCTATAATAACCAGCGCATTTGGCTCATCTAGATATTCATCAAAGCCAATAAAAGATAGCTCTTCTGGATCTTGCAGGCGATATAAATCAGCATGATAAACAGAGTTAGTTGAGCCGTCACTTTGCTCAATACTATAAGGCTCGACTAAGGTATAAGTTGGACTCTTTACCGCACCTATATGCCCTAGCGCCTGCAACCAATAGCGAGTCAGTGTAGTTTTACCTGCACCCAAATCACCCGCCAGCCAGACACTACCTGATAATGATAATGCCGCCAATTGCTCTGCCAAACGCTTAGTGTCCGCCTCTGTATGCAATGTGAATCTTTGTGAGTGTGCACCTTGTTTTACGGGTTCATTATTAGACATCAGTCTTACCTGCCTGCACTTGCATGGTCACTGACGGATTAACAAAGCTCTCACCGCGAATCAATTTGGCGTATAGCTCAGGGTCGTGCCACTCGGCACTAACTTGCTCGCTAAACTCAAATTCTTGTAAATTAAGCTTACCCATCTGCTCATTAGCGACATCATCAGCAA